>DATMOE010000450.1:0-5336 GCA_035568435.1 Herbaspirillum sp.
ACATGGGAATCCAACAATGCCACCTACGCAAAAGAGTCGATCACCATCCGGGCCATGATCTTCGACGCGTCCGGGGTCGACCAGACCTGGATCAGATGGCCGGTAGCCGGCGGCTGGTCGCCCAACATATTAATGAACGACGACGGCGGCTCGGACTTCAGCAAAAACGTCAGTTTTACGATCGATGTCTCGGCCCTGCCGGAAGGCGTCAAGAACGTGCAAATTTGGGCCGAAGACCTGGAAGGCAACAATACAGGCTGGCGTAACAAAGGCAGCTTTACCGCGGATCGCACTGCACCGGCAATCGATTGGGACAACAAGAATGCGCAATATGCGAAAACGTCAATCACGATCGATGCGAATGTAAGCGACGCGGTATCCGGCGTCGCCGATGTATTGATATGGTGGCCTGGAGCAGCTGGAAGCGTCAGCATGAATAAAGTAAGCGGCGACCGGTATCGATACACAATCGATACCTCGCAACTCCCGGCGGGCGAGAAAGAAGTGCAGATCTTGGCTAGAGATAAGGCCGGCAACGATACCAAATGGCAAGTAAAGGGACGCTTTCTCGTCGATCGCTTACCGCCAAAAATAGAATGGGACAACAACAACCCACAATATACGAAGGACGAAATCACGATAAAAACGAATGTCAGTGATAAGTCTTCCGGTGTTGCGAACGTATGGATATGGTGGACCGGCGCGCTTTCCACGGATATAAAAATGAAAAAAGGCAGCGGAAATCAGTATGAATATACGATTCCGGCACTACAGGAAGACGGCTTAAAAGATGTCCAGATATATGCCACGGATAACGCGGGCAACACCACTAACTGGGTTTCCAAAGGCAGCTTTATCGTCGATCGCACACCACCGATCGTCAATTGGCTGGAACCGCTGAATCAAGCCGTGCTATCGGATGGTCGTATTCACCTCGCAGGGAACATCGTCGACGATAATCCCGATTATGTCGTCATAGAATGGCAAGAGGAAAATGCGGCTGCGTGGCAAAGCCACACCATAGCGGCCGACCCAAACCACAGCGATTTTCAATATGACTTGTCCGGCTTGACGCAAGGCATCAACTATCGCTTACGCCTGCGCGCCACCGATAAGGCCGGCAATGACGCCGACGACACACCATCGAGAACCGTGATCGGTCAGCTCCCGGCCGACACAATGCTGCGTCTACAGTTGGAATCGATGCAAGCCGATTGGAAATATACCCAGGGCACGGCATTCGATTACCGCATTACGGTACGCGCCTTGAAATCGGCGCTATCCGACATCGCGTTACGCTATACCTTACCTGCCGGTTTGCAGAAAAACGGCGCTGTCCATATCGATGGCGATGGCGCCGCAGCGATGAAACTAAACCCCAATTGGGGAGGCCCCGATGCGCAGTTGCTGTTGCCCACACATGGCGCCATGCTCGCGGCAAGAAATGCGTTCACCGTGATCATCCCGGTTCGCATTGTCGGCACCGCGGTATCCGGCACGTTTATCCAAAGCGAGGTGCAGGCAAGCGCCAACAATTTAATCGGCCGGATATCCGCCATACATCGCATCACGCTGGAAGGCCCGCCCTTTGATGAAGAACAACTCCGGCTGAAAAAAACGGTAGACAAAGAAACCGCATCGCCGGGCGAGATTTTGCGCTACACCATTACCTTCACCAACGTCAGCACCGAAGACCTGAACACCCTCGTAATCAAGGACGACATTCAAAGCGCGTACCTGACATTACGCAACGCGCAATGCGGCCAATCGATACCGGATAGCCTGCAGTGCTGCGTTTCGACGGAACAAGGCGATCAATGCGGCACGGCCATCGAGCGAAAACCCGGCGCGCTTGAATGGCATCTCAACGGCATACTGGCAGCGGGTGATTCCGGCAGCGTCAGTTACGAAGCGCAAGTCAATCAAAAATAAGATGCATCATCACAACACATCACCCAACTCACGCATGAACAGTTCCCTTCCGTTGTCAGGCTGCATGAAATCATGAGTAGAAGAAATGCTGGCCTCCATGAAGTTAAACCAAAATGACGGCGATCGTTAAAGCCGCACAAATTATATGAATAATCAAACCGACGTCAACTTCGAACAAATCCTTGAGGCGGCCCTCAGCATTAAAGGGCATGCGCATAATACGCCTGTATTAACCAATGGGGCCGCGGATGCATTGACGCAGGCTCAGCTTTACTTCAAATGCGAGAATCTCCAGCGCACGGGCTCATTCAAGTTCAGGGGAGCCTTGCATGCATTGACCAATTTGAAACGGCGATCTCTCGAATCGGTCGACGTGGTGACATTCTCTTCCGGCAACCATGGGCACGCGCTGGCCGCTGCCGCAAAACTGCTGGGTTGCAGGGCGACGGTGGTCATGCCCAGCGATGCGCCAAAATTCAAGATCGAAGCAACACGGGCATGGGGGGCGAATGTACACCTTTACGACCGAGAGCAAGAAGATCGGGAACGATTGGCCCAGCACTATGTAGACCAACAGGGAATGACGCTTATCCCACCATTTGATTACGCTGACGTGATTGCCGGGCAAGGTACGGCCGCCGTGGAGTTGTTTGAAGAAGTGGGTCCACTTGATGTTCTGTTTGTTCCCGTCGGCGGTGGCGGGTTGATTGGCGGAATCGCACTGGCCACGCATCATTTATCGCCGTCATGCCGCGTGATTGGCGTCGAGCCTCTGGGGTCAAATCATGCACAAATCTCGCTGCGCACTGGGGTTCGCACGCGTCTTGATGGGCCGCACACCATTGCCGACGGCGCCAGAGCATCGCAGATGGGCAAGTTGAATTTCGCGTTGATGCAGCGCTATGTGGATGACATCGAAACCGTTGACGACGACGCACTACGCCGGCAGATGCGATTTTTGTTGGAACAGATGAAGATCTGGGTCGAGCCCACAGGGTGTCTGGCGGCTGCGGCGGCCATGCATCAGCGCAGTGATCTGCGCGGCAAGCGTGTTGGCGTCTTGCTGTCGGGCGGCAATATCGATTTTTCTGCTGCGGTTCCCATGATGCACCCTTAAAAGCCCTGGATATTCTAGGCACTTAGGTTCCGTTCGAAATATTGAGGCTCTTTAGGTGTCAAGGAAACTCAGGGCAATTCAGTTTGGTGCGCTTACGAAAGGCTGGTTTATCTTGGTTACGATAACCATTTAATAACTTAGGCTCATCAGACTTTTGTGTGGGTACTTTTAAATCCTTTAAGTTTTACCTATTGCGGTGACCCTTCGACACGGCCTACGGCCTGCTCAGGGCGAACGGATTTTTTCGAAAATTGTAGAAAACCACCGTTCGCCCTGAGCAGGCCGTAGGCCGTGTCGAAGGGTCACCACCGAGGAAAAATTCAAAGAATACTCACAGAAAACCCAGATGAACCATAACTTAAAGCGGAATACCCAATATGAATAGCCCATTACCCAGCGACACAAATTCCACGCGCTATCCCGTCTCAATCAAGGGCGTTTTAATCCATGAAGACAAAGTGCTTCTGCTGAAAAATGAGCGGGAAGAATGGGAATTACCCGGTGGGAAACTAGAACTCGGGGAAACGCCGGAAGATTGTTTGGCACGTGAAATTGAAGAAGAAACAGGTCTCGATATCACTGTCGGCCAAACCTTAAGACCGTATGTATTTTACGTTTCAGACTTAATACCGGTCCTTATATTGCCATTCCATTGCCGCTGCAAAAATTTCGACGGCATTCGACTGAGCCATGAGCACAAAGAAATAGGAACATTCGACGTCAATCGTCTTGAGAAACTTAACTTACCAATCGGATATAAAAATACCATTCATGCCGCTCTTGAACTCCACAAACCCTAATCAACCGCCGCCATACGCATCTCATCATGATGATGCCGCTGCTGCTCTTCCATCACCATTTCGCCCAACTCACGCTTAAGCGCATTAAATTGCGGCGTAGAAGGATCGCGCATGCGCGGTAAATCGACCGTCAAGTCGCGCTTAACGGTGCCCGGCCGATAAGTCATCACCACAATACGATCAGCCAGATAAATCGCTTCTTCAATGCTATGTGTCACAAAGATCACGGTTTTCTTCAACTCAGCCCAGATGCGCAGCAATTCATCCTGTAGATTGCGCCGGGTCAACGCATCGAGCGCGCCGAAGGGTTCGTCCATCAGCATGATCGGCGAATCCAGCGCCAGCACGCGGGCGATGGCGACGCGCTGGCGCATGCCGCCCGATAAATCCTTCGGAAAACGGTGGCGAAAATCGGCCATGCCCAGCATGTCCAGCAGCGCTGCGATACGCACCTCGCGCTCCTCGCGCACCATCCCTTTAATTTCCAAACCGAAAGCAATGTTCTGCTCCACCGTCATCCATGGAAATAGCGCGTACTCCTGAAACACCATGCCGCGCTTCGGACCCGGCGCGCTCACTATTTCGCCTTCGACATGAATCGTGCCGCTCGACGGCAACGAGAAACCGGCCACCGCATTAAGCAGGGTCGATTTGCCGCAACCGGATGGCCCCAGCAGACAAACGAACTGGCCGGCCTCGATTTCCAGATTGATGTCCTTGAGCGCGACCACTTCCCGCGCATCGCCGCTAAACACTTTATTGACGCCGGCGATAATAATTTGCGATTGGCTCATCTCAGCTCTCCAAACCGCGGTGCCAACGCAGCAGATAATTATTCAACTTATTCATGCCGATATCGAGCATCAACCCGATCATGCCAATGGTAAACATCCCCGCCATCACCTTATCGGTCCACGAATATTCACGCGCTTCGTTGATGCGGAAACCGAGCCCGTCCGGCACCGCAATCAGCTCGGACACAATCACAATCATGAACGCCGCACCGATGGCGATACGGCAGCCCGCCAGAATATAGGGCATGGCGGCCGGCAACATGACGCGCCGCAGAATGGTGCGCTGATCGGCGCCAAGATTGCGGGCCGCGCGCAGATAAATGCTGTCGACCTGGCGCACGCCGGTAATGGTGTTAACCAATACCGGGAAAAACGCTGCAATGCTGATCATGAATACCGCCGGCGGATTGCCAAGCCCAAACCACAGCATCGCCAGCGGTGTGTAAGCACTGGGCGGGATCGGACGCAATATCTGCACCAGGATGTACATGCGCTGATACACGCGCTGGCTGGCGCCCATCAACACCCCCAAAGGCAGCGCCAACCCTGCCCCGATGAGGAAGCCGACCGCCACGCGATACATGCTGCCCAGCGCATCCTGTATCAGTTCGCCCGAAAAAGCCCAAGCCCACCAGCTACCGGCAGCGGCCGTATAAGTCTGCGAGGGCAACAAATATTGCATCCAGCGCTGCG
>DATMOE010000451.1:0-2836 GCA_035568435.1 Herbaspirillum sp.
TCCGTCCGATTATGATGACCACCATGTGTGCATTGTTGAGCGGCTTGCCGTTGATGCTGGGCCATGGTTCCGGTTCGGAATTGCGCCGTCCGCTCGGCTACGCAATGGTCGGCGGTTTGATATTCTCGCAGGCATTGACACTTTTTACGACGCCGGTGGTCTATCTGTATCTGGATCGCGCGCATCATTGGTATGTGCGGCGCAAGGCAGCGCGGATGGCGCGCAAGGCGGCTAAGAATGGTTTGCCGCCACCGCAAATAGTAGAGGCGCCAGAGCCACATCAGCGTAGCGCATGAAGGGTAACGTATGAGGCGTAACGTATTAAGAAGCTAAGATTTAAATCAATGAAAATTCTGATCGTCGAAGATGAGCAAAAGACTGCGGATTACCTGTTCAAAGGTTTGACCGAACAGGGCTGCACGGTCGATCTTGCCGCCAACGGTATCGACGGCCGGCATCTGGCGGTGGAAAACGACTACGACGTGATCGTGCTCGATGTCATGCTGCCGGGGCTGGATGGATTCGAGCTGTTGCGTGCGCTGCGCACGTTCAAGCAGACCCCGGTCATCATGCTGACCGCACGCGACCGCGTGGAAGACCGCATCAAAGGTCTGCACGAAGGCGCCGACGATTATCTGATCAAGCCGTTTTCGTTTCTGGAACTGTTGGCGCGCCTGCAGGCGCTGACCCGGCGCGGGCGGGTGCAGGAACCGACGCAATTGCGCATCGGCGATCTGCAGATCGATCTGATCGGCCGCAAGGCTTTCCGCAATGGCGCCCGCATCGATCTGACCGCCAAAGAATTCTCGCTGCTGGCCGTGATGGGCCGCCGCCAGGGTGAAATCCTGTCTAAAACCGCCATCGCAGAACTGGTCTGGGATATGAATTTCGACAGCAATACCAATGTGGTCGAAGTCGCCATCAAACGGCTGCGCGGCAAGATCGATGCGCCCTTCCCGCAAAAATTGCTGCATACGATACGCGGCATGGGCTACGTACTGGAACTGCGCAAGGACAGCATCAACGCCATCGCCGCCGGCCTCAATACCGGCGCAGACAGCGCATGAAGCGATCCATCGCGGCCCGTCTCACGCTAATGTTTGCGGTCGCCGCCCTGGTGGTGTTCTTTGTCATCGGCAGTGTTCTGTATTTCGTCATTAAAAGTGAATTGCGTCACCACGAGCGCGACAGTCTGTACACCACATTCAACGATATCGAGTACATGATGGGGCGCGTCGGCTCGGCCGAGCGCTGGTTGCACGTGCGCGCCAAACTCGATTCGCTGACGCCGCCCGACGGCAAGGTGCGCTTCTGGGTGTTCAGCGACAATCCAGACTTCACTTACGGCAAGGACCTGGCCGAACTGCATAATTTCGATTACGACACGGGTAACCTCGGGAAGCTCAGTATCAAGGGCAAGAAATATCCGATGCATACCCTGACCAAAATCATACCGGCCTTTCAGAGCCGGCCGGCGGTGCGCCTGACCATCGGCGTCGATACCGAACCCTATTACGAAACCTTGCACATGTTTGTGATTGCGACGATCTGCGTGTCGCTGATCGGCATCCTGCTGGTGATTTTTTTCGGCTACTGGATTGCACGCGCCGGATTGCGTCCGTTGCAGAAAATGTCGTCCACAGCGCAGACTTTGAGTCCAAAAACCTTATCCGAACGCCTGGCATTATCTGAATTGCCGAATGAATTGTCGGATCTGGCGACGGCCTTCAACGGCGCGCTGGATCGGATGCAAAACGCTTACACCCAGTTGGAAGCCTTCAACGCCGACGTCGCCCATGAATTGCGCACGCCGTTGGCAAACCTGATCGGCGAAACACAAGTGGCTTTATCGCGCGAGCGCAGTGCGCCGGAATTCGAGAGCGTGCTGCAATCGAATCTGGAAGAGCTCGACCGCTTGCGCTCCATCATTAACGATATGTTGTTTCTGGCGCGCTCGGATCAGGGCGAGGCCGCCACCAGTCTGACGCAAACGCGGATTGCCGACGAAGCCCGGAAAACCCTGGAGTTCTTCGAATTCGTCCTCGACGATAAGGAAATGACTGCCAGCGTGGTGGGCGACATCGAAGCGGGCGCCAAGATAGAAACCGCCCTATTCCGGCGTGCATTGACCAATCTGCTGCAAAACGCGATCCAGCATTCCGCCCCCGGCGCACATATCCGCGTGCAAATTTCGCAACGCACGGAGGCGATTGGAATTGCCGTTTCCAACCCCGGCATATCGATCGAGGAAATTCACATCCCGCGTCTGTTCGACCGTTTTTATCGTATCGATGCAGCGCGTCACGATAACGATCAATTGCACGGCCACGGTCTCGGGCTGGCCATTGTCAGGGCGGTCGCCAGCATGCATGGCGGCAATACATTCGCCAACAGCAGCGATGGCGTGACGACCGTCGGGTTTACCGTGCATTGTGCTTCGTAGTTTTCCGCAAAACAGAACGTTATTGCTGCGCTACCTTGCGATCGTATTGGTGCACAGCGAACTGGCAAAACCATTGTCCTTCGAGGTTGGCACAAACGGCGCCGCAAGTACGTTCGATGCCTCCGCATTGGCGATCAGCGTCGGCGCCTCGGACGGGAGCAGGAAGCGCTGCTGGACAGCCACGTTCACAGCACGTGTCACGACGCAGACGTAGCCGGCATGGCTACCGTAGCGCTCCTCAAGTGACGGACGCGGGTCACCCGCTGCGAGGCGGTTAGTCTGGGTATCCCAGAAGGGCCAATAGCCTCCGCTGTTACGCGCCCCGGCAAAGACTTGGCCGACGCTGCCCGGGCCGTTACTTGCATTGGGCCCATACCAGCCGGTCGTGGCCAG
>DATMOE010000452.1:0-10082 GCA_035568435.1 Herbaspirillum sp.
AAATAGTGGTCTTGCCGGAGCCGGAACCGCCCATGACCGCAATCACCTTACCGCGTGGAAACGCCATCTCCAATCCACTCAGGATCGGACGATTTCCGTAGCCAAAATGCACATCATGGATATCAACAATATTAGGCAAAACGTATACCAAGCCTCAAAAAAGCGTAATTGTAAGTCAAAAAGTTATAACCCCGCTTGAAGGACCCCATTTATCCTACTGAGGCAACGCAACCTTACTTTTTTAACAAATCGTTAAATATGCATAGAGACTGATCCGTTCACTTAAAATTCATTTCCTTTTAGCCCTGAGTAGCGCCTATCAAGGGGGGGAATTGATACAATCGCGGTTTTGATTGCGAAAGATTTGCACCATGAGCCTCAAATGCGGCATCGTCGGACTCCCCAATGTCGGAAAATCGACCCTCTTCAACGCCCTGACCAAAGCGGGCATCGCCGCTGAAAACTACCCTTTCTGCACCATCGAACCCAACGTCGGCATCGTCGAAGTACCCGATCCACGTTTGCAGGCGCTGGCCGCCATCGTCAAGCCGGAGCGTATCCTGCCCGCCGTGGTCGAGTTTGTCGATATCGCGGGACTGGTCGCCGGCGCCTCCAAAGGCGAAGGTCTGGGCAATCAGTTTCTGGCGCACATCCGCGAAACCGACGCGATCGTCAATGTCGTGCGCTGCTTTGAAGATGACAACGTGATTCACGTCGCCGGCCGGGTCAACCCGCTCGACGACATCGAAGTCATTCAGACCGAATTGGCGCTGGCCGATTTGTCTGCCGTCGAAAAAGCCATTCATCGCGAAAACAAAAAAGCCCGCGCCGGCGATAAAGACGCAATCAAATTACTTGCCGTACTGGAACGCATTACCCCGCATCTCAACGATGCCAAGCCGGTGCGCTCGGCTGGCCTGGATGCGGAAGAACTGGCGCTGATCAAACCCTTGTGCCTGATTACCGCAAAACCGGCCATGTTCGTGGGCAACGTGGCCGACGACGGTTTCACCAACAATCCGCTGCTGGATCAATTGACCGCCTACGCCAAAGCGCAAAACGCGCCGGTCGTGGCAATTTGCGCCGCACTGGAAGCCGAAATCGCCGATCTGGACGACGCCGACAAGGGCGCTTTCCTGGCCGATATGGGCTTGGAAGAACCGGGACTGGATCGCTTGATCCGCGCCGGTTTTACGCTGCTCGGCTTGCAGACCTACTTCACCGCCGGCGTCAAGGAAGTGCGCGCCTGGACCATTCCCGTGGGCGCCACCGCACCGCAGGCTGCCGGTGAAATTCATACCGATTTCGAACGCGGCTTCATCCGCGCACAAACCATCGCCTACGAAGATTACATCGCCTACAAGGGTGAAAACGGCGCCAAGGAAGCGGGCAAAATGCGCGCCGAAGGCAAGGAGTACATCGTCAAGGATGGCGACGTTCTCAATTTCCTGTTCAATGTCTAAGGCGGCGCAAGCAAGATGAGCGGCAAAAAATCCGTCACCGGCAAACTGGGGGCGGGCGCCGGTGCGATTACCGCTGTGCAAGACGCCAACGAAATCCGCCCCGGCCAATCCATCGAGCTGCTCAAGGAACTGCACATCCTGACGCGCGACGGCAAGATGAATCAGGATAGCCGGCGCAAACTGAAACAGGTCTACCATCTGTTTCAGTTCATCGAACCGCTGCTCAAAGAACTGCTGCAACGGCAAGAAACCATCAAGCTGGTCGATCACGGCGCCGGCAAATCTTATCTCGGCTTCATTCTGTATGATCTGTTTTTCAAGACGCTGGGCGGCGCATCGCATATTTACGGCATTGAAACGCGCGACGAACTGGTTCGAAAATCGCAAGAGCTGGCCGAACGCCTGGCTTTTCCCGGCATGTCGTTCGTCAATCTGTCGGTAGCCGCATCGATCGCATCGGACCGTTTGCCGGAACAGATCGATATCGTCACGGCATTGCATGCTTGCGATACGGCAACAGATGATGCGATCCGCTTTGCGTTGACCAAGAAGGCCAGCTTCATCGTGCTGGTGCCGTGCTGTCAGGCTGAAGTGGCATCGGTACTGAATCGCAACAAGGGGGCAACGCTGGCCAAAACAGCACTGACCGAAATTTGGCGCCATCCCTTGCATACGCGCGAATTCGGCAGCCAAGTGACGAATGTGCTGCGTTGCCTGCAACTGGAAGCGCATGGCTATCAGGTCAGCGTGACCGAGCTGGTGGGATGGGAACATTCAATGAAAAACGAGCTGATTATTGCCCGCCAGAAAAATCTACCGACTAAACGCCCGCGCGAACGGCTGACCGAAGTACTGCAGACACTGGGACTGGAACAAATGCAGGCGCGTTTCTTTACCGACTAAGCCTGCCTATATAAGTTGATCTGTATAAATTGATCGGTATAAGTTGACCTGATTATTGCTGGGTATTAAATTGCAGGGCGAATTGCACTACACCACGGTATCGGTTTTCTTATCAACTTCTGTCTGCCGCCATAATGGACCATCAACAACTGTTGGAAAAACATACGCAGTTGCAGACCGATTTCCATGCGTTTCTGGAACAGGCGCGCATCAACCAACAGATCATGCAACGGCATCATGCCTTCGATATGCGCCTGCTGGACGCCGACGACTTTCCAGATCTGCTCGACATACTCTTGAACGGCATGCTCGAAGCATTCGATCTGCAAGCCATCAATCTATTCCTCAACGATACGAAACACGATATCCGGCGCATCGTGGCGCATTTGAAGATGCAAGCGGAGCAAATCCCGCATCTGCATTTTCTGGACTACAGCGAACAATTCGGCGCCGATTATGCCGCGCTGCGCAAACCCGCTTTGTCACCCTACCAAACGCAACACGCCTGTTTTTTTCCCGGCGCTGGCGCAGGCGCAGCAGCGCCTGCCAGCGTCGCCATCGTGCCGCTATTGCGGCATCAGGAACCGATCGGTTTCCTGGCGCTCGGCAGCAACATGGGAACGCGTTTTTCGCCGCATCTGGCAACCGATTTCCTTGAACGCCAAGCCTCGTTCATCGCAATCTGCATCGAAAACGTGCTCAACAGCGAACGGCTCAAACAAATCGGGTTAACCGATCCGTTGACCGGCGTGAACAATCGGCGTTACATCGAACAACGCTTGCTCGGTGAAATCAATCAGGCGCAACGCCAGCAAAACGAATTGTCCTGCCTGTACATCGATATCGATTTCTTCAAAAGAATCAACGATAGCGTCGGCCATCAGGCCGGCGATGAAGTGTTGTGCGAAGTGGCGAACCGGATCAAGGGTCAGCTACGCCTCAACGACGCGCTGGGGCGTTTCGGCGGCGAGGAATTTGTCGTGCTGCTGGTGCAGACCGGACATGCTGCGGCGCTACAGATTGCCGAACGGATTCGCAACAGCGTCGCCGCCATCCCCATCAGCTACAAAGGCTCGACAGCAAACAACGGCGGACGGCTCAACAGTACGGTTTCGATCGGCGTTGCATCGATCGCCCCGAGCATGCGCGATGCGACGCCGGCGCTGATGCATCAGTTAATTGCGCAAGCCGATAGAGCCTTGTATCAAGCCAAGGCCAGCGGACGCAACCGGATCGGTTCGGATACGCAAACCCGGAAACTCTGATTAAGTCAGGAAGCTCTGAGTAAGTGTTGTGAGTGGTTCAAGCGCTGGATGAGAAGCGGAGCCGTACGCGAGTACGGTGAGCATCGCAATCCTGCGATTGGGCCGCTCACGACGCTTAATCGGAGCTTCCTTAGGCTTTATCGCGGATCAGCCATGGCGCTGAGATAATCAATGCGCCGCCGATCAGATCTTGCAAACGAATATCGGCTGCGCCCAGCGCCCATGCTGAAACGGTTGCCGCCAGAATTTCAATCAACATGATCACTGCGCTGATATTGGCCGGCAAACGCGAAGCGCCGTATTGCAGGCACACAACCGCCAGCAGAAATAACCCGGACCACAGCGTCAGCGTCGGCAGCAGCGTCATACTCAAAACCGGCCACGACATCATGCCCAGGCTCGCGAACAACACACCCAGCGCCGCCGATACGCATGCCGCGCCACTCAACATCGCCACGCCGCGCGCCGCATCGGATGCCCCTTTGAGGCGCAACAGCATCACGTTATTGAATGCAAACGCAAGGCCGCCCAATATTGCCGTCCAATCGGCTAAGCTCTGCGGCAGCGGCAAGCCGATCGACGGTTTATACAACACGATCATCGCGCCGATCAGCCCCAATGCGACGCGCATCAATGAGCGCGGCGTGATCGCTTCTTTTAATACCAGACGCGCCAGAATCACCGCCCATACCGGCATCAGATAAAACAACAGAATGACCCGGACCACATCGCCGAATGCTATCGCGCCGTTGAACGTTGCATTGGTCACGCCGGCGGTAATGGCAACCAGCAGCAGCCCCGGATGCTCGCGCATCTGCCGTAATGCAGCAGGCCGAAACGCAATGAGCAACAGCAGGCATACCGAAAAAATGATGGTGTTCGACCACAATGGATGGAGTCCATGCGCCTGTAGAAATTTGAAGGCGATCCAGGACAATCCCCACAATACAGAATTGGTCATCAGTGCGGCGGCGGCCGGCAGCGGAATTTGACGCATAAAGATCCATGAAAAGATGCAGCATTATAAAGCCCCGCATCGCTGCCGGATCGGGGTCGCGCGCAACGGCAAGGGAATAACAAAAAAAAGCGGCCGTTTCATTATCGAAACGGCCGCTCTCACTGATATCACACCTCGCCATACTACCGAAAAAACATTCAGGCTGCTTGCTCCGCGCCTTTGCCTTCCTCTTTTTCACGCGCCGGCGCTGGTGCTGGTGTTGCTGCGACATGGAATGCGCTCAGCAACGCCGCACGTTTGGCTATCGCATCGGTCAAATGCGCTTGTTTGACGTGACCGTAACCGCGGATCAATTCGGGCACGCGCGCAATCTCGGCCGCCAGCGCAAGATTATCGGGCTGTAATAAAGGCAACAGTGCAGTGATGGTCTCGCGATATTCTTCAATCAGCGCCCGCTCCTGACGGCGTTCATCAGTGTGGCCGAACGGGTCCAGCATGCCGCCGCGCAGAAATTTGAATTTCGCCATGACACGAAATGCCTGCAGCATCCAGCCGCCGAATTCCTGTTTGATCAAATGGCCGTGTTCGTCACGTTTTGCAAATAACGGCGGCGCCAGATGAAATTTTAGTTTGTAATCGCCTTCAAACATGTCGCTGATTTTTTTCGAAAATGCCACATCCGCATATAAGCGCGCAACTTCGTACTCATCTTTGTAAGCCATCAGTTTGAACAGATAACGCGCCACCGCTGCCGTCAACGGCCGGCTCTTTTCACTTTCGGCGAGCGCCGATTCTGCGCTCGAAACCTGCATGACGAAACGTCGATAACGCTCGGCATACGCTGCATTTTGATACTTGCCCAGAAATGCCACACGGATGGCGATCGCCTCATCGAGTGTCGGCGTGCGCTTGAATTCAATCACCTGCGATGCAGCGTGCGCCGGCATTCCATTGCCGGCGGCCAATCGCACTACCGCCGGCAAATCGTTGGCGGCATGGCGTCCCCAGATGAAAGCCTGCGTATTCGTTGGCACCGACAAGGCATTCAATTCGATGGCGCGCAGAATGGCCGCTTGCGATAGCGGCACCAGGCCCTGTTGCCAAGCGTAACCCAGCATGAACATATTGGTGGCAATCGCATCGCCCAACAGCGCCGTGGCAATACCGCCGGCGTCGACCGAGGCCATGCTGGCGCATGCGGATTGAATATCGCGCAAGGCATCGGCCTCGGGAAATTGCCAATCGGGATTGCGCATGAACGCAGCCGTCGGCACGGCGGTGGAATTGATGACGGCATGGGTACGCGCCTCGCCCATGCGCGACAACACTTCGCGACCGGCGCTGACCACCAGATCGCAACCGATGATCAGATCGGCGGCGCCCGTGCCCACCCGGGTTGAAAACAATGTCGCCGGATCGTTGCTCAGCTTCACATGCGACATGACCGGACCGCCTTTTTGCGCCAGACCGCTCATATCCAGCACCGAACAAGCCTTGCCTTCCACGTGCGCCGCCATCGCCAGGATTTGCCCGATGGTCACCACGCCGGTGCCGCCGATGCCATTGATGACGATGCCGTAAGGCTGCTCCGTCGCCGGCAGTACCGGTTCCGGTAAAGCGTCCGCCGGCAAGCTGGGACTTGCGGGACTGGCAGCAGGATTGCCCGGCATTGCGACGCGGCCGGTCTGCTTCAGATTCCCGCCTTCGACTGTCACGAAACTGGGACAAAATCCGGTGACGCAAGAGAAATCCTTATTACATGACGCCTGATTGATTTGACGCTTGCGTCCGAACTCGGTTTCCAGCGGCTCAACCGACAAGCAATTCGATTGCACATTGCAATCGCCGCAACCTTCGCATACCGCCTCGTTGATCACGGCGCGCTTGGCCGGGTCCGGCATCTCATGGCGTTTGCGGCGACGCCGTTTTTCCGCGGCACAGGTCTGGTCGTAAATCATGGCCGACACCCCGCTGACTTCGCGCAACTCGCGCTGCACGGCGTCGAGTTCGCTGCGATGCCGTATCGTCACGCCTGCCGCCCAGACGGTGCCGGCGGGATATTTGTCCGGCTCATCGGTCACGACAATGATCGGCTGCACGTTTTCGGCGGCAAGTTGGCGTGAAATCATCGGCACATCCAACGGGCCGTCGACCGGCTGGCCGCCGGTCATCGCCACCGCATCGTTGTACAAAATCTTATAAGTAATATTGACCTTGCCTGCGACCGCGGCACGGATCGCCAGCAAACCGGAGTGATAATAAGTGCCGTCGCCGAGGTTGGCGAAGACATGTTTTTCGCTGGTAAACGGCGCCTGGCCGACCCAGGTCACGCCTTCGCCGCCCATGTGCGTATACGTGGCGCTTTCGCGATCCATCCAGGTCACCATATAGTGGCAGCCGATACCGGCCAGGCCTCGGCTGCCATCGGGCAGGCGGGTCGATGTATTGTGCGGACAGCCGGAGCAAAAATACGGCACCCGATCGCGCGCCGGGTTCGGCGTCGCGCTTAAGCCGTAATTGGCGTTGATCGCCGCTTCCTTGGCCTCCAGATAAGCAATCCGTTGCTTGACCCTTTGCTCGACCGGATGGCCGGCGAAATAACGCGATATGCGGCTGGCGATCGCGCGCGCAATTTGCGCCGGGCTGAGTTCGTAGCTGGCCGGCAGCAACCAATCGCCATGCCCTTCGCGATGCGGATTGCTCCATTCGCCGGTATCGTCGAATTTGCCGACCACACGCGGACGCGGATGATGCTCTTCTTCTTCGCGCCAGTTATACAATTCTTCCTTGAGCTGATATTCGAGAATCTGACGCTTTTCTTCGACCACCAGAATTTCATCGAGTCCCTGCGCGAAGGCGCGCACACCCTCCGCTTCCAGCGGCCAGGTCATGCCGATTTTATAGAGCCGTATGCCGATATCGCCGGCGATCTGTTCGTCGATGCCCAGATCATCGAGCGCCTGACGTGTATCCAGATACGATTTGCCGGCAGTGATGATGCCGATGCGCGCATGCGGACTATCCCAGATGATCCGATTCAGCTTATTCACCCGCGCATAGGCCAGCGCCGCATACCATTTGAATTGATGCATCCGTACTTCCTGATTGAGCACGGTATCGGGCAGACGGATATTCAAACCGTCTGGCGGCAAGTCGAAATCCTGCGGCAGCGCGATTTTCACTCTGTCTGGATCGATTTCCACCGACATGCCCGATTCGACGATATCGGTCACGCATTTCATCGCCACCCATAATCCGGTATAGCGGCTCATGGCCCAGCCGTGCAGGCCGTAATCCAGATATTCCTGCACCGAGGACGGATACAGTACCGGGATGCCGCAGGCTTTCAGGATATGTTCGCTTTGATGCGCCGTGGTGGAAGACTTGGCGGCATGATCGTCGCCGGCAACCACCAGTACGCCGCCATGTGCGGCGGTGCCTGCCATATTGGCGTGCTTGAATACGTCGCCGCAACGGTCTACGCCGGGGCCTTTGCCGTACCACAAGGAAAAGACGCCATCGTATTGCGCGCCGGGAAACAGATTGACTTGCTGCGTGCCCCAGACACTGGTGGCGGCCAGATCTTCATTGATGCCGGGATGAAATTTGACATGCTGTGCAGTCAGATATTTTTCCGCTTTAACAGCCGTCAGATCGACGCTGCCTAACGGCGAGCCGCGATAACCGGTAATGAATCCGGCGGTGTTTAAACCGTTTGCGGCATCGCGTTGATGCTGCAGCATCGCAACCCGGATCAAGGCTTGGGTGCCGGTCATGAAAACATGGCCGCGCTCAAGGGAAAATTTATCGTCCAGGGAAAGTGTGTCCGGCCGCAGAACGGCGCCGGGCGTGTGTGGTGCATTCATTTTGTCTCCATGCCAAAAATTATGTTTTTGGTTAAAACGCCTTGAAAAACGTCTACGCCTTTTGGGCATATCGTTTCACTTATAGTGTTTCACCACACTAGCATAAGTACCATTTATTAGCACAAGCAAAATGCATACAACAAAAGAAGCGGCGAAGAAGCAACGAAGCGTAACGACTCTCCAATGCCAGTAAGACAGGTGTAACAGCAGGTAAAAACTTTTCGAGGGTGGGTCGATAGCAGGTTTAATGGGTCATCTTAATCGGTTGGCAGCAATGCCCCGGTTGAGTTTTTTGTCTCCCTCCCCTCTAGTGCTTCTAAATCACTAGCTTACGGATTCCACGCCCTGGCGCGGAATCCGTTTTTTTATTTATTTACGAAAGCGCGCGGCGATATTTTCCAGCCAGATCAGCACTGCGCGCACGTTTGCCTTGAGGGTGTAATCCAGCGTCGCGGCCTGCTCCTGCCAGGCCTCGTGCATGACGCTGCCGGAATCCGCCGGCGCTATTTTCAGATAGGCATCCGCTTCACTATAATCGCGATGGATTTTCATGCCGGCTTTGGCAGCGATGTGCATCATGACCTTGTTGGACGACAAACACTGCATGTACAAGGTATCAACATCGGCGTTGCGGCAATGTATCGCGGCGCGCTCGAACAATGCCGTGCCAACCCCCAGGCCACGCGCGGCAGCTGCCACCGAAACGCCGAATTCGGCTACGTGGGCCTTGATGAGGACACCGTTATCGCCGATCTTTTCAGGCGCGGCAAAGGCCAGATGACCGACGCCAAGCAAACGCAGTCTGCGGTCATAGACGCCAAACACGGTATCGCGCGCGAAATCGATCCCTTCGACATAACGCGTGATCACTTCGTCGGAGGCAATCATGCCGAATCGCAACAAACGATCGCTCTCGGCCAGCGCAATGAAATGCTTCAGCAAACGACGCCGGGCGCGCGATGTCAATTCCTTGACGAACACGGAAGATTTTCCGCGCCGCTGCGGCTGGCTGGGCACCTCTGGCAATGCTGTGTTCACGATGACCTCCGCCGCAACTCAGAAACAAATTCAGCGACGCATTCAGCGACGACCATCAGAAACGAATGCGTCTCGAAATTCGGCCACTGCGCCAACTCTGGCTGCATAAATAGCTTCAGGAATACGTTCCGGCGACTGCGTGTACAGCCTCGCCAGCTCCCCGGCCTTGACTGCTTGCGCGGCACGCAAAGCACCGCTTAACAATACCTGCGGCGGCCACGCCGGCGTCATCTCCGCCTGGTTCTGCAGCCGGCCTGCCTGCGCGCAGTGTTGCGCGCACAGCATATCGATGAAGCGCTGCGGCTTGCGGAACGCATCGCAGCGCATCAACAACGCAACCATCGCGTCGGCCGATAAGTTCAACGCATCGCCGACGGCAGATTGTTCACGCGCACACATCAGCGCCAGATCGCGGCATTCATTGGGCACACGCAAACGCATGCACAGCGCTTGCGTCAAGCCGATACTATCGCCCTGCCCCAATCCCAAAACCGAAAAACGAATCGGCAGAGAATATCCCAGGCGCGCCGTGAGATCGACGCTGGCCGCAATGGAAACAGCAGAAGGAACCGCAGAGCCCGCAGTTTCC
>DATMOE010000453.1:0-6596 GCA_035568435.1 Herbaspirillum sp.
ATTCGGTCCCAATTTCTCGCGGAACATCAGGCCTTGCTCGCGTTGTGCTTCGGTAGTCGCCACTTCGGCCTGAATAACATACATACCGGCGGTCAACGCAATGACGGGGAATTTCTGTTGGGCTATCGCTGGAGCGGTCGCGCATAGCGTCAGCAGAACGGTAAAAACAGGAATGGCGAATCGGTTCATGAGAGTCGTTGTAGTCGGGAAATTCAGGGATTATACCGAAGCATAAAAAAAGGCAGGACAAGCCTGCCTTAGATGCTACTGAATGCAATTGCTTATTTTGCGGCTGGTGCATCAGCAGCTGGAGCAGCCTTCTTAGCCATTTTAGCTTTCTTGGCTTTTTTGGCCTTTTTAGCCTTTGGTGCTGGAGCATCGGCCTTCATGGCTGGTGCAGCAGCAGGTGCTGCTGGTGCAGCCGCTGGTGTTTGTGCGTAAACGGAAGTAGCGAACAGGCCGGCGATCAGAGCAGCGACTAATTTATTCATTTGAAATTCTCCAGTGCAAGTTTTAGGTAACCCATGATTCGGTTGAATCAGTGCAAATAACGGGTCGCGGTGCGCTCGGTTGACAGAATTTAATAATAAAAATGAAAGCGTTACATTTTTTTATAAATCACCGGCATCCACCGGCATTGATTCGCCCGGCAACAGCGGGTGTGTGGCCAGGCTGAACGGGCCGATCGCGATGCGGATCAAGCGCAAAGTCGGCAAGCCGACGGCAGCTGTCATGCGCCTGATCTGGCGATTTTTGCCTTCGGAAAGGGTAATCGTCATCCAACTGGTGGGCTGATCCTGACGCTGCCGGATCGGCGGATTGCGTTCCCATAGCCAGTCCGGCGCTTCCACCCGGCTGGCCCGGCATGGCAATGTGACGAAATCACCGAGATCGATCGGCGCGCGTAAGCGTGCCAGTGCTGCTTGATCGGGCATCCCGTCGACTTGCACCAAATAAGTTTTCTGCTTGTTGCTCTCGGGATGGCTGATGCGATGCTGCAAGCGTCCATCGTCGGTCAGCAGCAGCAAGCCTTCGCTATCGGCATCCAGCCGTCCGGCCGGATAAATGCCGGGGACATCGAGATAATCGGCCAGGGTCGGGCGCGTCGGATGGCGTGAGAACTGGCACATCACTTGATAGGGTTTGTTAAATAAAATAAGAGGCATGCAGGAGTGTCGCAAAAAAGTGGCGTCCAGTAAAATACTGGCGCATACTGTGCACATTATTCGTCTTATGTCTTATATAAGACTTAGCAGACGCCAGCCGATCCGATCGGCCCGATTCACCCAGTTATTGCGGAGCTAAACGATGTATCAACACATTAAAGTGCCTGCCGAAGGTCAGAAAATCACCGTCAATGCGGATTTTTCCCTCAACGTCCCTAATGATCCGATCATTCCTTTCATCGAAGGCGACGGTACTGGTGTTGATATTAGCCCGGTCATGATGAAAGTTGTGGATGCGGCAGTGGCCAAGGCCTACGGCGGCCAGAAGAAAATCAGCTGGATGGAAGTGTATGCGGGCGAAAAGTCGACCAAAATCTACGGCCCGGATGTCTGGCTGCCGGAAGAAACATTGGACGTCGTTAAAGAGTATGTTGTGTCGATCAAAGGCCCTTTGACAACCCCGGTCGGTGGCGGTATTACTTCGCTGAACGTGGCGCTGCGCCAAAAACTGGATTTGTATGTTTGCTTGCGCCCAGTCCGTTATTTCAAGGGCGTCCCTTCGCCGGTGAAAGAGCCTGAAAAGACCGACATGGTGATTTTTCGCGAGAACTCGGAGGATATTTATGCCGGTATTGAATGGGCAAAAGGCAGCGAAGGTGCCAAAAAGCTCATCAATTTCCTGATCAAGGAAATGGGCGTCACCAAGATTCGTTTCCCGGAAACTTCCGGTATCGGCATCAAGCCGGTCTCGAGCGAAGGTACGCAGCGCCTGATGCGCAAAGCTGTTCAATATGCCATCGATAACGACAAGCCTTCCGTGACCATCGTACACAAAGGCAACATCATGAAATTCACCGAAGGTGCTTTCCGTGATTGGGCTTATGAAACAGCACAAAACGAATTCGGCGCAGAACTGATCGATGGTGGCCCATGGTGCAAATTCAAGAATCCGAAGACCGGCCGCGACATCATCGTCAAGGATGTGATCGCTGACGCGTTTTTGCAACAAATTCTGTTACGCCCTAATGAATACAGTGTCATCGCGACCCTGAACCTGAACGGCGACTATGTTTCCGATGCACTGGCGGCGCAAGTCGGCGGTATCGGTATCGCTCCAGGCGCGAATTTATCCGATTCGATTGCAATGTTCGAAGCAACACACGGTACTGCACCAAAATATGCCGGCAAGGATTACGTCAATCCAGGTTCACTGATTTTGTCCGCAGAAATGATGTTGCGTCACATGGGTTGGTTCGAAGCCGCCAATCTGATCATTAATTCGATGCAAAAATCGATTTCGTCGAAGAAAGTGACTTACGACTTTGCCCGTCTGATGGAAGGCGCAACGCAGGTTTCGTGCTCCGGTTTCGGCGACGTTCTGATCGAAAACATGTAATTTTGCGTTAAAGCAGGGCAGTTGTTTTGCCTTCTGCCATAAAAAAGCCAGGATTTCCTGGCTTTTTCGTGCGCGCAATAAAAAGCCCCGCCGAGGCGGGGCCGCTGCAACCCGATAAAGAAGCTTATTGGGGAGCCTGGATGTTAGAGGCTTGCTGGCCTTTTGAGCCTTGTGACACTTCAAATTGCACTTTTTGACCTTCTTTCAGGGTCTTGAAGCCGCTCATTTGAATTTGCGAGAAGTGTGCGAATAAATCTTCGCCACCGTCGTCCGGCGTGATGAAGCCGTAGCCTTTTGAATCGTTAAACCATTTGACTGTGCCAGTTGCCATAAAAAACGTCTTTCAAATAAAAACCAATCACACGAGCCGTTAAGGCAAGAGCATGGCGCTTCATTCAAATCGCAGCCCTTTCAAAACTTGCCCCCTCCATATCAACAAGTTGAGAACTCATTAATAATTTCCATTCTTCTTGCGAAAAAAAGAAATGTCAAGCCATTTCGGTGCCAGCTAAATGTGACTTATTCATCTGATTGTTCACCTAGGTCTTGATTTAGGATAAACCAGTGTCATCTGCGTATTAATCTGAAAACGCGTAATATCGATACCAGCTACAAACCGTTTTGCTGTAAATTTGGTATCACGTTAGGTGTTTAGAGTAAGAGTAGACGAATGGTCACAAAGCATGAGAATCAGGACGGGACGGCTTTGGTGGAGCGTGAGCAAAAGCTCAAGCCGCCGTCGATGTATGTTGTTTTGTTGTTAAACGATGATTACACGCCCATGGAATTCGTGGTCGCCATCATTCAGGAGTATTTTCAGAAGGATCGGGAAACTGCGATGCAAATTATGCTCAAAGTTCATCGCGACGGAAAAGGTGTGTGCGGTGTGTATCTTAAGGATATTGCATCCACAAAAGTTGAACTTGTATTAAGGCATGCCAGGGAAGCAGGTCATCCTTTGCAGTGCGTGATGGAGGAAGCATGATTGCGCAAGAATTGGAAGTTAGTTTGCACATGGCGTTTGTCGAAGCCCGGCAATCACGTCACGAATTTATTACGGTCGAACATTTGCTGCTGGCGTTGGTAGACAATCCATCCGCGGCGGAGGTGTTGCGCGCATGCGCGGTCAACGTCGATGATCTGCGTAAAACGCTGACGAATTTTATTAGTGACAATACACCGACCGTTTCCGGCACAACAGAAGTCGACACGCAGCCCACCTTGGGATTCCAACGTGTCATCCAGCGCGCCATCATGCACGTGCAATCGGCATCGAACGGCAAGAAAGAAGTGACCGGCGCCAATGTACTGGTCGCGATTTTCGGTGAAAAGGATTCGCACGCTGTTTATTATCTGCATCAGCAAGGCGTGACGCGCCTGGATGTGGTGAATTTCATTTCGCACGGTGTACGCAAGGATCACACCGGCGAGCCGCAAAAGGCGCCCGAGGGAGCCGAAGACGTGCAGGCTGAAAGCCAGCAAAAAGAAAGTCCGCTCGATCAATTTACGCAGAATCTGAACAAGCTCGCTAACGAAGGCAAGATCGATCCATTGATCGGCCGCGAATTCGAAGTCGAGCGGGTAATTCAGACCCTGTGCCGTCGCCGTAAAAATAATCCCTTGCTGGTCGGCGAAGCCGGTGTCGGTAAAACCGCGATTGCGGAAGGCCTGGCATGGCGCATTACGCAAAACGACGTACCCGAGATTCTGCGCGATGCCGTTGTCTACTCGCTCGATATGGGCGCGCTGCTGGCCGGCACCAAATATCGCGGCGATTTCGAACAGCGCCTGAAAGCTGTGCTCAAGCAGCTCAAAGATAGCCCGCACGGCATCTTGTTCATCGATGAAATCCACACCATTATCGGCGCTGGATCGGCCTCCGGCGGCACGCTGGACGCATCGAATCTATTGAAGCCGGCGCTTTCCAGCGGCCAGCTCAAATGCATCGGCGCGACTACTTATACGGAATATCGCGGGGTCTTTGAAAAAGATCATGCCTTATCGCGCCGCTTCCAGAAAATCGACGTCAATGAACCGACTGTCGAGCAAACGATCCAGATTTTGCGCGGTCTCAAATCGCGTTTCGAAGAACATCACAGCGTTAAATATTCGGCGATTGCATTAACCACAGCCGCTGAACTTGCTGCACGCTTCATCAACGATCGTCATCTGCCCGACAAGGCCATCGACGTGATCGATGAAGCCGGCGCCGCCCAACGCATCTTGCCGAAATCGAAACAGAAAAAGACCATCGGCAAAGCCGAAATCGAAGAGATCATCTCGAAGATTGCCCGGATTCCGCCACAGTCGGTCAATCAGGATGACCGCACCAAATTGCAGACCATCGATCGCGATCTGAAAAATGTCGTGTTCGGGCAAGATCCTGCAATCGAAGCGCTGGCGTCCGCGATCAAAATGTCGCGTGCCGGCCTGGGCAAAACGGACAAGCCGATCGGCTCCTTCCTCTTCTCCGGCCCGACCGGCGTCGGCAAGACCGAGGTTGCAAAGCAATTGGCCTTTATTCTCGGCATCGAATTGATTCGCTTTGATATGTCGGAATACATGGAACGTCATGCGGTCAGCCGCTTGATCGGCGCGCCGCCGGGTTATGTCGGTTTCGACCAGGGCGGTTTGCTGACCGAAGCGATTACCAAAAAGCCGCATGCCGTACTGTTGCTCGACGAAATCGAAAAGGCGCATCCCGACGTGTTCAACATCATGTTGCAAGTGATGGATCACGGTACGCTGACCGATAACAACGGCCGTAAAGCCGACTTCCGCAACGTGATCATTATCATGACCACCAATGCGGGCGCGGAAAGCTTGCAGAAACGTTCGATCGGGTTCACCGACAAGAAAGAAGCCGGCGACGAGATGGCCGATATCAAGCGGATGTTTACGCCTGAATTCCGCAATCGCATCGATGCCATCATCAGCTTCGGCGCGCTGGATCAGGAAATTATCCTGCGCGTGGTCGACAAATTCCTGATGCAACTGGAAGAGCAGTTGCATGAGAAAAAAGTCGAAGCGGTGTTCTCCGAGGAGCTGCGCAAGTTCCTGGCGAAGAAGGGTTTCGATCCGTTGATGGGCGCGCGTCCGATGGCGCGTCTGATCCAGGACATGATCCGCAAGGCGCTGGCAGACGAACTGTTGTTCGGCCGTCTGCTCAACGGCGGCAAGGTGACCGTCGAGCTGAACGACAAAGATCAGGTGAAACTGTCCTTCGGCGACGAAGAACCGCCGGTATCGCCCACACCTGGCGAATCGCAGGAACTGACGGTCGAATAAGGGATCGTTGCCGCGCTAATGCGGCAAGCGAAAATGAAAACGAAAACGGCATCGTGCAGATGCCGGCCGTTCAGTTGACGTGTTGAAAAAATAAATACTCTCCCTCTGGTTGTGGAGAGTATTTTTTTGTTCGACAAAAAGTGTTGCGGCAACGCACACCACACACCACGCACCACGCTAAAAAATTAATCGAATGTAAAAATGAACGCTGCTCTTCGCGCCACCCCCATATCCGCCTCCGATGCACAAGCCGCAGCCCCCACTACCACGCAATCAAAGCACGCCATCTGGGCCGCCGTCATCGGCAACGGCCTGATCACCTATGACTTCACGGTATACGGCTTTTCCGCCGTCACCATCGGCCATCTCTTTTTCTCATCAGGCAGTCCCTTCATATCGTTGCTGCTCTCGCTGGCCACCTTCGGCGCCGGTTTCGCCATGCGTCCGCTGGGCGCGCTGATCATCGGTACGCTGGCCGACAACAAAGGGCGCAAGGCGGCGCTGACTTGCTCCATTACCCTCATGACGCTGGGCACCGGGATCATCGCCTGCATACCGTCCTACGCCTCCATCGGTGCGGCGGCAACCTTGTTCCTTGTGCTTGCGAGGCTCATGCAGGGATTCGCGGCCGGCGGGGAAATCGGCGTCTCTACGGTCGTGCTGATGGAATCAGCCACGCAAGGCCACCGCTGCTATCTGGTCAGTTGGCGGGGCGCCAGCCAGGGCGTCGCCGCGCTGGCCGGCGC
>DATMOE010000454.1:0-11898 GCA_035568435.1 Herbaspirillum sp.
AAACGCGTCTGCAGATCGAACGGCATATCGCCGATTTCATCGAGGAATAAGGTGCCGCCTTCAGCCTGCTCGAAACGGCCGCGCCGCATGGTCTGCGCCCCGGTGAAAGCACCGCGTTCATGACCGAACAATTCGGATTCCAGCAAGTCCTTCGGAATCGCGGCGGTATTGAGCGCAACAAACGGCTGCGACGCACGCGGACTATGCTTATGCAAGGCGCGCGCAACCAGTTCTTTACCGGTGCCGGATTCACCGGTGATGAGTACCGTGACATTCGATTGCGATAACCGTCCGATGGCGCGAAACACATCTTGCATCGCCGGCGCCTGGCCGAGGATTTCGGTCGCTTCCGCCGCCGCCTGCTCGACATCGGCTTCACGCAAGCTCTCTTCCAGTGCACGCCGGATCAGCTCCACGGCCTTATCGACATCGAAGGGCTTGGCCAGATATTCGAAGGCGCCGCCCTGAAAGGCGGAAACCGCCGAATCGAGATCGGAAAACGCCGTGATGATAATGACCGGAATCGCCGGATAATCGGCTTTCACTGTCTGCAGCAACTCCAGGCCGGATGTACCCGGCATGCGGATATCGGAAACCAGAACTTGCGGCGTCTCCGTTTGCAACGCCAACAGTGCGTCGCGCGCACTAGAAAAACTGCGGGTGGCCAGATTTTCGCGCGCTAGCGCTTTTTCCAGTACCCAGCGGATTGACTCATCATCGTCAACGATCCAGATCGGTTTCATATTTGCAGCATTCCACGTTAAAGCGCCACCGGCAAATTCACAATCCCTGATTTCGCAATATTTCTCGATATCAGGGAAGTGGTATCAAAATCCTAAAATCGGTACATCCCGGCCGGCTTTCGCATTCGATCACGCCCATGTGCTGTTGCACGAAAGTTTGCGCCAAAGTCAGCCCGAGTCCACTGCCCCCTTCCCGGCCCGATACCAATGGATAAAAAATCTTGTCCTGGATATCGGGCGCGATACCGGGACCGTTATCGATAATATGCAAGTCTAGTGCCAGCTTGTAGCGGACCTTTGCCAAAGTGACCTGCCGCACTACGCGAGTCTGCAATTTCAGTTCGGCATCGCCGCTGCTAATACGCTCTGTCAGCGCCTGCGCAGCGTTGTGCACGATGTTGAGCATGGCCTGGATCAGCTGCTCCTTGTCGCCACGAAACTCGGGGATCGACAAATCGTAATCGCGTTTAATGACCAATCCTTGTGGAAACTCTGCCAGGATCAGACTACGCACCCGTTCACACACTTCATGGATATTCACATCGCCGACAATATGCGGACGCCGATGCGGCGCCAGCAAACGGTCGACCAGCGTTTGCAAACGATCCGCTTCCTTGATGATGACTTGTGTATATTCCCGCAACTCTTTCAAATGGCGCTCGGGCAATTCCAGTTCCAGCAATTGCGCTGCACCACGGATACCGCCCAGCGGATTCTTGATTTCATGCGCCAGATTGCGGATCAGTTCTTTATTGGCCTGGCTTTGATCCAGCAAACGCTCCTCGCGATCGAGCTTGAGTTGTTGCTCGTTTTCGCGCAGCTCGACCAGTACCGGCATCTCTGGATGGTCCAGCGCGGTAATGACCGCATACACCTGCAGCGATTCGCGGCCGGCGCGTTCGAGCACTAGATCCAGACGCTTGTCGGCGAAGCGATGCTCCACCGCCTCCTCGAACAATGGCCCCAGCAAGGCGCCGTTGGTAAACAATTCAGTCAGTTTTTGCTGCGACAGTACCTTGACCGAATTCTCCAGCATGTTTTCGGCCGCTGCGTTGGCATAGACGATGCCGCCGGCGCGATTGAGAACAATCACGGCCGAAGCCAGCAAATCCAATCCTTCAAGCGATGGCAGGGAAGATTTCATTGTCATAAATAAAGATTATTTGCGTAGTACCGACAGCCAATAAAAAAAGGGGAAGCTAGCTTCCCCTTTTTTCAACCAAGCATTGCTATGCCTCGTTCGATAATTAAACCAGCATTACAGCGAATAGTACATATCGAATTCGATCGGATGCGTCGTCATGCGGAAACGTTGCACTTCCTGCATCTTCAAATCGATGTAGGCGTCGATCATGCTGTCGCTGAATACACCGCCGCGGGTCAAGAACTCACGGTCTTTGTTCAGATGCTCCAACGCTTCGTCCAGCGAGGCGCAGACAGTTGGGATCAACTTGTCTTCTTCAGGCGGCAGATGGTACAGATCCTTGGAAGCAGCTTCGCCCGGATGGATCTTGTTTTGCACGCCATCCAGACCTGCCATCAACAGTGCCGAGAAGCACAGGTATGGATTGGCCAGTGGATCCGGGAAACGCGTTTCGATACGACGGCCCTTAGGATTGGCAACGTGCGGGATACGAATCGATGCCGAACGGTTTTTAGCCGAATAAGCCAGCTTGACCGGTGCTTCGAAACCTGGAACCAGACGCTTGTACGAATTGGTGCCTGGATTGGTAATCGCATTCAGAGCCTTGGCATGCTTGATGATGCCGCCGATGTAATACAGCGCAAATTCCGACAGACCGGCATAGCCGTCGCCTGCGAACAGGTTCTTGCCGTCTTTCCAGACCGATTGGTGCACGTGCATGCCCGAACCGTTGCCGCCGACCAGAGGTTTCGGCATGAAAGTAGCTGTCTTGCCATAGGTGTGCGCAACATTCCACACGATATATTTCAGATTTTGCGTCCAATCGGCGCGCTGTGTCAGCGTCGAGAACTTGGTGCCGATTTCATTTTGACCGGCGCCGGCGACTTCATGGTGATGCACTTCGACCGGGATGCCCAGCGATTCAAGCAGCAGGCACATTTCCGAACGCATATCTTGGAAACTATCGACCGGAGGCACTGGGAAATAGCCGCCCTTGACGGTTGGACGATGGCCGGTATTGCCGCCTTCGAGCTTCTCGCCGCTGCTCCACGATGCTTCTTCAGAATCGATCTTGACGAAGCAGCCGGACATATCCGCGCCCCAACGCACACCATCGAAAATGAAAAATTCAGGCTCAGGGCCGAAATAGGCTGTATCGCCCAGACCGGACGATTTCAGATAGGCTTCAGCGCGCTTGGCGATCGAACGCGGATCGCGGTCATAGCCCTTGCCGTCGGTCGGTTCGATCACGTCACACTGCATGAACAGTGTGGTTTCTTCCATGAATGGATCGATGTTTGCAGTCGATGGATCTGGAAACAACAGCATGTCAGATGCTTCGATTCCTTTCCAGCCGGCAATCGACGAACCGTCGAATGCATGACCGGACTCGAATTTATCCATATCAAAATGCGAAACCGGCACGCTTACGTGCTGTTCCTTGCCGCGCGTATCGGCAAAACGAAAGTCGACGAATTTGACTTCGTTGTCTTTCACCATCTTCAAAACTTCTGCGGCCGTCCTTGTCATTGCAAATCTCCTAAACCGAGGATGTAAAACAAAATTGTTATGTAAAATTGAATAGAATATTCTGTGCGGGCGTTATTTTATCCGCATTACCAACTAACGCGCTTGGCATTTTTTTCATATTTGAATAAGCTGCACTAGTCGCATATAGCGGGAAATACTTCACGGATATAGCAGTTTCCATGCCAGACGAACTATAAACAATGCCTTCACTCTGTTTATTGCACAAACGTGGTGAAGCAAATAGCGTAAAGAAGAACAAAAATTTGTGCACTAATTTAAAGCAAAGTTCCATTTATGCACTGAAATATATCGTTTGCATAATAACGCACTGAAATTGTGCAAACCAAGGAGTTGATAATGATTAACAAGCAAAGCATCCTGACGCAAGCACGTGCACTCGCCGTAGCGGAAGGCCTTCCTTATGCCGGCGCCGTCACGCCGCAACAAGCCTATGTCTTATTGCGGGAAGATCCGGCCGTCAAACTGATCGATGTACGGACCAAGGCGGAACGGGACTGGGTCGGCCAGGTGAATATCGAAGGCGCGCAACATCACGCCATTGAATGGAATATTTATCCACAGGGCACGCAGAATCCGGCTTTTCTGGATGAGTTGGATAAAGTTGCCGACAAAAACCAGATATTACTGTTCATGTGCCGCTCAGGGGTGCGTTCGCGTCATGCCGCAAAAGCGGCGACTGAACGCGGCTACACCAATTGCTTTGACCTCCTGCAAGGCTTCGAGGGCGCTAAAGATGCCGAAGGCCATCGCAAGACGATCGAAGGCTGGTGTTTTGCACGGTTGCCATGGACCGGTGCGTAGGATAGAAAAAGTCCAGAACGTGTAAAATGACGCGCTTCACTTCTTCGGTTTGCGCGTCACTTCAGTCTATTTCGCTTATTCTGCCTATCCTGCCTTCGAGACACCAGCCATGACCATCATCAAGCAAGACGATCTCATCGAATCCGTAGCAGCTGCACTCCAATACATCAGTTATTACCACCCGGCCGATTACATCCAACATCTGGCGCGCGCCTATGAAATCGAGCAAGGCCCGGCCGCGAAAGATGCGATTGCGCAGATTCTGACCAATTCGCGCATGTGCGCAGAAGGCAAGCGTCCGATTTGCCAAGACACCGGGATCGTCAACGTCTTCCTGAAAATCGGCATGGACGTACGCTTTGAAGGCTTCAAGGGATCGGTCACCGATGCGGTCAATGAAGGCGTGCGCCGCGGTTACAACAATCCAGACAACATGCTGCGCGCATCGATCGTCGCCGATCCGCACTTCGAACGCAAAAATACCAAAGACAACACACCGGCCGTGATTCACATGGAACTGGTGCCGGGCAATACGGTCGATGTGCAAATTGCATCCAAAGGCGGCGGCTCGGAAAACAAGAGTAAATTGGCCATGCTCAATCCATCCGACTCCATCGTCGATTGGGTCATGAACACCGTTCCGACTATGGGCGCCGGCTGGTGTCCGCCCGGCATGCTGGGCATCGGCATCGGCGGCACGGCCGAAAAAGCGATGCTGATGGCCAAGCAGGTATTGATGGAAGACATCGATATGTACGACCTGCTTAAACGCGGCCCGCAAAACAAAACGGAAGAATTGCGCATCGAGTTATTCCAGAAGGTCAACTCGCTCGGCATCGGCGCGCAGGGCCTGGGCGGTCTGACCACCGTGCTGGACGTCAAGATCATGATGCACCCGACCCATGCGGCCTCGAAACCGGTGGCAATGATTCCAAACTGCGCGGCCACACGGCACGGTCACTTTACGCTCGACGGCTCCGGTCCGGCCTTCATGGAACCGCCATCGCTGTCCGACTGGCCGCAAGTGAACTGGACGCCCGACACCGAAAAGTCGAAACGCGTCGATCTGAATACCCTGAACAAAGCAGAAGTGGCGACCTGGAAACCGGGCCAGACGCTGCTGCTGAACGGCAAAATGCTGACCGGCCGCGATGCCGCCCATCAACGCATCAAAGAAATGCTAGCCCGCGGCGAAAAGCTGCCGGTCGATTTCACCAATCGCGTGATTTATTACGTCGGACCGGTCGATCCGGTACGCGACGAAGCAGTCGGGCCGGCCGGACCGACCACCTCGACTCGCATGGATAAATTCACCGACATGATGCTGGAACAAACCGGCTTGATTTCGATGATCGGCAAAGCAGAACGCGGGCCTGCCACGGTGGCATCGATCAAGAAAAACAAAGTGGCCTACATGATGGCTGTGGGCGGTGCTGCTTATCTGGTTTCGAAGGCGATCAAATCGGCCAAGGTGGTTGGATTTGAAGATATGGGCATGGAAGCGATTTATGAATTCGACGTCGTGGATATGCCGGTAACCGTGGTAGTCGATGCCGAAGGCACCGCGGTGCACGCCACTGCGCCCAAGGAATGGCAAGAACGCATTGCCACCAACAGTGCGCTGAGCAAAATCCCGGTTGCCGTACTGTAAAAGCAAGATAGCTTGATGTCATTACCAACAATGCCGATGGCCGCCGATGCGCCTATCGGCATTTTCGATTCCGGGGTCGGCGGCTTATCGGTGCTGCGCCATATACGCATCGATCTGCCGCATGAACATTTGCTGTATTTCGCCGATTCCGGTTATGCGCCTTACGGCGAGCGCAGCGAAACCGAAATCGTGGAACGCACACTGGCGATCGCGCAATTCCTGCTGGCGCAAGGCGCCAAGGCGCTGGTGGTCGCCTGCAACACGGCGACTGCCGCGGCGATCAGCGCATTGCGCCGCCATTATCCATCGCTCATTGTGGTCGGCATCGAACCCGGGCTCAAGCCTGCGGCGCAGCAATCGCGCAGCAGGCAAGTCGGTGTGCTGGCGACCCGCGCGACGCTTGCCAGCGCCCGCTTTATCGCGCTGCACGATCAGTTGAGCGCCGCCACGGGAGTACGCTTTCACAACGCAGCTTGTATCGGGCTGGCGGATCAAATCGAACAAGGCGCGCTGACTGCGGCGCCTACAGCGCAATTGTTGCAAGGCCATCTGAAAACACTGCTTGCGCAGCAGATCGACACCTTAGTGCTGGGCTGCACGCATTATCCTTTTGTGCAGCCGCTGATCGAAGAGACGCTGCGCAGTCTCGGCGCGCCGGAGATCGGCATCATCGACACCGGCGTGGCGGTCAGCCGGCAATTAACCCGTCTGATCGACACGGCCGGGCTGCGTCGTGCGCCGGCATCGGGCAGCGGCACGCTGTCGGCCTATACCAGCGCCAGCGCCGCAAGCCTGCAAAATGCCTTTTCCACACTCTTGCAGATGACGCCCACGGTCACAGCCGTTGCACCACAATCTCGCGTCGTCAATGCGGTATGAGGCGGCAGCGCTGATTTCGTTTGCAAGTGCTGCGACATCTTTGTATAATTCGGAGCTGTCTTAACGCGGCGCAAGTTCTTTGCGTTATCGTCAATGACTCAATGGTGGTCGTAGCTCAGTTGGTAGAGTCCAGGATTGTGATTCCTGTTGTCGCGGGTTCGAGCCCCGTCGTCCACCCCAGTAATTTCAAACACTTAGCCCGCCTTTTATGGTGGGCTTTTTGTTTTGTGGCGTTCGTGCAGGCGCGGCGGCGCGGTCTGCTTGACACGCGCCGAGCAAGAAATGTTCCGCGAATTTATACTACGTTCATGTCGCTTTTATGACCGCTCATTGCTCCGAGCGAGTCGTGCGTTTCTTACTTAACCGTAGCCTATAGATAAACCATGAAGAATCGAATGATTGCCCCCTTGAAGTCCATGTTCAAAGTCATTGCCGCTGCTGTGGCGCTTGCCGCCTCCATCGCCGCGACCAGCACCCCGGCCCTTGCTGCAAACCCTGCACAAAACATCATCATCAATGGGAAGGTGCAGGATTACGGCCCGCTCGCCGCGCTGCTTGGAACCTGGAAAACGGTTCCCTCCGCAGGGGTGGACGTTGCTCCGGGCCAGGCCCCCGATGCCCCCAAAGGTGCTAAAGCGGTTTCCCCCTTCTATGAGATCATCACCATTACGCCCAATATTCCCGATACCAATAATAGCGACCAGGATTTGATTTCGGTGTTTTATCACCAGGCGGTATACAGGACCACCAACAACCATCTTTTCCATGATCAGATCGGCTATCTAACTTACGATAAGACGAACAACCTGGTCTACGATACCGCCTGCGTTCCGCGCGCCGTTTGTTTCGTGGCCGAAGGCCGGCCGGGCAACACGATGACCTTGACGACCAAGAGCCAAGGAATTGCCCAGTCACAATATATGGTCCACAACGATTCCAGCAACTCCGTCAAGATTACTCTTGCGCTGTCTGGCAATACGCTGAAATACAAGTACGAGACGCACCTGTTCGTCTATGGTAAGCCGTTTGACCATACCGACGAGGACACGCTGACGAAAGTGAGCGATTACCATCCGTCGGAGTGAGTTTCCACCACCGATCTTACCGTGAGGCTTTCCTGTTAACCCAATCTGGTTTACTGTTCGATTTCACGCCTCTGAGATCGGGATTCCATGTCCTCCATCACTAAACTAGTGTCGGCAATTGCCGTCATCGCGGCTGTAACGCAAACACCTGCAGCTTTCGCGGCCACCAAACTAGCTGGATGCGCCGCAAAACGCGATGCCCTCACCACCCAGATTCAACAGGCGCCAGACCATTCGGCACACAAAGCCAGATTGGAAAAAGCCCTGGATGAAGTCAATGCGCATTGCACCGACACATCCCTCGACAAGCAACGCAACCGAAAAATCATCAAAGCCCAGGTCAATGTCAACGAGGCCGAACGCGCGCTGCATAAAGCGGAATCGGAACATCGATCCGAAGAAAAAATTGAGAAGCTACGTGCAAAATACGAAAGCGCAAAGGCCGAGCTAGCCGAGGCGGAAGCGGCGCTGCAACATTAATCACAGCCCCGCTCTGAACTGACTTCCCCCCAATCAACGCTCCCGCAACGCCTCGCCAGCCTTATTCAACGGCTTCACCAGATATTGCCAAACAGTCCGGCCACCGGTCTGAATATCGACCGTCGCCATCATCCCCGGCACGATCGAAAAGGTTTTGCCGGCCTGATTAGTCAGCTTGCCGCCGTCCGTGCGGATATAAACGCGGTAGTAATATTGATCGCGCCGCACTTCATCTTGGATCGAATCCGGCGAGACGCGATCGACCTTGCCTTTGATCGTGCCGTAAATCGACGATTCATAGGCGCTGATTTTGATATTGCCTTCCAGACCAGGACGAATGAAAGCGATGTCGCGCGGGTTGATGCGCGCTTCGATCAATAGCTGATCTTCCAGCGGCACGATGTCCATCAACTTGCCGCCCGGCGCCACGACGCCGCCCAGCGTAGTCGCCTGAATATCCTTGACGATGCCACGCACCGGCGAGACCACCGTGGCGCGCTTCAACTGATCGGCGCGGCCTTCGGCCACTTGCTGCAACGATTCCAGCTCGCTATTAACTTTCGCCAATTCCTCACGCGCACCGACCGCATAGGCCTGACGCACTTCATCGACCTTCGTCTGCAATTCATTAATCTGACGACGCAGACGCAACACCTCGACATCGCTAGCCGCACCGCGCGCCACCAATGGCTCGGTCATCCGCAATTCCTGCTGCAGCAAACCCTGCGAACGGCGCAGATTGGCAGTAGCGCTACGCAAATTTTCACGGCGTTGCGTATACAAGCTGGTCTGGCGCTGCACCAGTGCGGCGTCGGTTTTGATCTCATCGGAAAAACGTAAAGGCTTATCATCGATTTCCGCATACAGGCGCGTCGATCTGGCTTGCAAACCACGCACGCGCACAGCGGTTTCTTCATAGCTTGACGACAAACGCGTCGGGTCCAACTCTGCCAGCACCTGTCCGACCTCGACCACATCGCCCTCTGCCACATTAAGCTGTTCCAAAATGCCGCCTTCCAGACTTTGAATCACTTTCGCTTTGCTAGACGGAATCACTTTACCGGTGCCGGTGGCGACTTCATCGAGCTGGGCGAAATAAGCCCAGACCATCATCACCACGACAGCCGCCGAACAAATCCGCAGCACCCAGGATGCCTTGCCACTTTTAAAATTATCGTCCGCGCCGGCTTCGGCCAACGCGATTTCACGATCATGCAATTTCGATTTAAACATTTTTATTCTCCCGATTAATTAAGCGTGACCGGCGCCGGATGGCCCAGCTTGCGCATGACTTCGTCACGCGGACCATCGATACTGATCTTGCCGTCTTCAATCACAATGACGCGATCGACCAATGCCAGAATCGGCAGGCGATGCGTAACCAGCACCAGCGTGCGATCCTTGATCCAGCCCTTCAGATCGGCGATGACGGCGCGTTCGGTGGCGTCATCCATGGAAGCGGTTGGCTCATCGAGCAGCAGCAGGCGCGGACGGCGTACCAGCAAGCGCGCCAGCAACAGCGTTTGGCGTTGGCCGCCGGATAAGCCTTTGCCGCCTTCGCTGATCATGGTGTCGAGACCGTGCTGCTGTTGCTGCACGAAGCGCAACGCACCGCTCACCTGCAAGGCTTCCATGACGGCTTCTTCCCCAGCTTCGGGCGCACCCATCAACAGGTTGTCGCGCACAGTGCCGTGAAACAGCCTCGCATCCTGCGTCAGCAAACCGACATCGCGCCGCAGATCGGCCGCATCGACTGCCGCCAGCGGCACCTCGTCGATCAGCAATTCACCGGACTGCGGCCGCGACAAACCGGACATCAACCGCAGCAATGTCGATTTACCCGCGCCCATGCGGCCCAGCACGGCGACCTTCTCGCCGGCAGCGATTTGCAAATCATCCAGACTCAGCACCGGGCGGTCTTTGGCCGAATAGGCATACGACACATTACGGAAGCTGTACTCACCACGCAGCGCAGGACGATGCAAGCGCTGGTTCTCAGGACCGTGATCGGTTTCCTTGGTCAAAATATTATTCAAACCTTCACGCGCCACCTTGGCGTGCTGCCAGCGGGTAAATACCATTGCCAACTGCGCCAACGGCCCAATCGCCCGGCCCGACAACAATGCGCAAGCCACCAAGGTACCGGTCGTCGCCTGCTCCGCCAGCACCTGATACACACCGACCACCAGCACGCCGGTAAACACCAGTTGCTGCAACGATTGATTCCAATTAGTCAGCAACGCGCCCCACATGCGTTGCTTCATGCTGATCCCTGCGCCCTTGGCGGTATAGACATCCCATTGCTTTTGAAAACGCTGCTCGGCCTGCATCATCTTGATGTCTTCGACACCTTCGATGCTCTCCACCAGGATGGCGCTGCGCAAGCTGCTTTCACGCAGACCTTCGCGCGCCAGCCGTGCCAGCGGCACTTGCAACAGCAAACCGGCAATCACGATCAACGGCAATGCTGCCGCGACCACCCAGGCAATCGGCCCGCCGATATAGGCGATCACGCCCATGAACATCAGCACGAACGGCATGTCGGCAATCGCCGTCACGGTGGTCGACGTCATCAGCTCACGCACTTGCTCCAGTTCGCGCAATTGCGAAATAAAGGAACCGGTAGAGCGCGGACGCACATCGCTGCGCATATCCATCGCCCGCGCAAAAAACAAGCCGGACATCGCCAGATCCATCCGCTTGCCGGCCAGATCGGCCACTCTCACCCGCATGTTGCGGATGATGAATTCGATCACAATCGCCGTAGTCACGCCGATCGCCAGCACCCACAAAGTGTTATGCGATTGCGCCGGAATCACGCGGTCGTAGACCTGCATCGAAAACAGCACCGTGGCCAGCGCCAGCAAATTGCCAAACAACGAGGCCAGCACGATTTCACTGTAACGACCCCAATCGCGGCAGACCGCGCTCCAGAACCATGACCGTTGATACGGCTGCAGAAACTCATCGACCCGTGCATCGCGCAAGCGCTCTTGCAAGGTCAACAGCAAAATCCGGCCACCGGCCTGTTCCATCAAATCGGCCAGCGGCATTTCCGTGCGCAAACCATCGGTGCCGGCGAAGCAAACCGAAGCCATGCCATCGCGCACCTGATACAACACGGCAACGCCTTTATCTTTGAGTTCCACCAGCGCAGGCAACAGCGCCTGATTAATCCGTTCGCACGGCACGTCTTGCAGCACGCGGCCTTCCAGACCGAGGCGACGCGCAATCCGCACCATCGCCGACTCCAGCGCGACGCCGCGCTCCCAGGCCATCATGCGGGTCAAATTTTCCTGCGATACGGACAAGCCGTGATGCACGGCGATCTGGCGCATGGCGTCCAGCCATGGCGTGTACACAATTGCATTAGTGCTGCTCATTAGATTTCCTCTTTCAAAAATCGTTGATTGAATGCCGCCGGATCATCGCCGGGTTGCATATAGGTTTCGACAATGGTTTCGAAACCGGATCGGTGCGGCTTCGGTTGCTTGCTTAATATTTTTTGTGGCGCTGCATCGGTGGCGTGCATGAATGGCGTGGCGTAATCAGGCTCGGCCTGGG
>DATMOE010000455.1:0-3466 GCA_035568435.1 Herbaspirillum sp.
GCGAAACGGGTACGGACTTGGGTTGGGACTGCTGTCATGATGAATAAAAACGGCCTTGGATCACCAAAGCCGTATAAAAGCTAAAAACGTATTTTACCGTGCTTCTGCCGTATGACCGCCGCCACAGAGAGGAAGGTACTAAATGAGGGACTTTATATGCCGAATTTTTCCAAAATTACTGGAAATACCTGCGCCAGCAACACAGCACTAACGACCCACATAATGATGGCGGTCTTTGCCTCGGCTATATCGGTCTTCGTCGCATAATTGGATTTGATCACAGCGAGATCGGTTTTCAATCCGCCAAAATCGTCTTCCAGCTTTTTAACGCGAGTCTCCATGCTGCCCATCCTCATCGTCTTCTCCGTTAATTTCAAGCGCCCTGCCGATAAACAATTAGTAGTCATTTCAAATCCTCCTGGCAGCGATGATAACCATTCATCGCTGCCAGCACGACTAGTAATATTCCTCTCAATCGTTCTGAATCACAATCGTCGGGAATTTGCTGCTCATGTCGCGTGCTTTCTCGGCCACTTTGACTGCGATTTTACGCGCAATGGTTTTATAGATCGCCGCGATCTGGCCGTCTGGATCGGCCATCACCGTCGGCTTGCCCAGATCGGCGTGCTCGCGAATCGACATGGTCAGCGGCAAGCCACCCAGAAAGTCAACCCCGTAATCGGCGCACATTTTTTCGCCGCCGCCACTACCGAAAATCGACTCGGCATGCCCGCAATTGGAACAAATATGCGTACTCATGTTTTCAACCACGCCCAAAATCGGAATGCCGACTTTTTCAAACATTTTCAGACCCTTGCGCGCATCCAGCAACGCAATATCCTGCGGCGTAGTGACGATCACCGCACCGGTCACCGGCACCTTCTGCGATAGCGTCAGTTGAATATCGCCGGTGCCGGGCGGCATATCGACGATCAGATAATCCAGATCGCGCCAGTTGGTCTGGTCCAGCAATTGCTGCAAAGCTTGCGTAACGATCGGACCGCGCCACACCATCGGCTCATCCTGATCGACCATGAAGCCGATGCTCGATACTTGCAGACCATAATTTTCCAGCGGCTCCATGGTCTTGCCGTCCGTGCTGGACGGCCGTTGGCCAGCCAGTCCCATCAACAACGGTTGCGAAGGACCGTAGATATCGGCATCCAGAATCCCGACCTGCGCACCTTCGGCGGCCAGCGCCAGCGCCAGATTAACGGCAGTAGTCGATTTGCCGACGCCGCCCTTGCCCGACGCCACGGCAATAATGTTCTTGACGCTGGATTTCAGTTTGACGCCGCGCTGCACTGCATGCGCGACGATTTTGGCATAGACATTGGCATTGACTTGCTGCACGCCGGGCAGCGCCTGCAAAGCCGCGGTAACGGCGGTACGGATCGGCTCGATCTGGCTTTTGGCCGGATAACCGAGTTCGACGTCCAGCGCCACATTGGCGCCGTCGATTTTGATATTTTTGGCCGATTTGCTGCTCAGCAGGTCGCGGCCGGTATTCGGGTCGATCACAGCGCTTAGCGCTGCCTGTACGGTTTCCATCGTCATACTCATAGTATTGCTCTCCTTAATGAGCGCTAGTCTAAACCAATATGGCGATTTTGCTATTGACCCAGGACAAACCCAAGGAAACCGACGCGAATCACCGCCGCACTGCTAAAATTAGCCTTTTTCGTGATTACCCCGTCCTTGACGGCATTGCCCGCAGCCTTTACAGATGAGCCCAATATTGAGCACCGCCGCCCCCCGCAAACTTTTCGTCACCACCGCCCTGCCCTACGCAAACGGCGCCTTCCACATCGGCCACATCATGGAATACATCCAGGCCGATATCTGGGTACGGTTTCAGCGCATGCAACAGGATGCCGGTCAGATGCGTCAAGTGCACTTTGTCGGCGCCGACGATGCGCATGGCGCGCCGATCATGATCGCGGCCGAAAAAGCCGGGATTACGCCGCAGCAGTTCGTCGCCGATATCGCGGCCGGGCGCAAACAATATCTGGACGGCTTTCATATCGCCTTCGATAACTGGCACTCGACCGATAGCGTCGAAAACGAAGCCTTGTCGCAAGCTATCTATCGCAGCCTGCGCGACGACGCCAAGCTGATCACGAGCAAAACCATCGATCAGTTTTTCGATCCGCTCAAAAACATGTTCCTGCCGGATCGCTACATCAAGGGCGAATGCCCGAAATGCGGCGCCAAGGATCAATACGGCGATTCCTGCGAGGTCTGCAGCTCGGTGTATGCGCCTACCGATCTGATCAATCCGTACTCGACGCTGTCGGGTGCAACGCCGGTCATGAAATCGTCCGAACATTTCTTTTTCCGCTTATCCGATCAGCGCTGCGTCGATTTTCTGCGCCAATGGGCATTGAACGATCACCGCCTGCAACCGGAAGTGGCCAATAAAACCAGGGAATGGCTGGAAAGCGAAAGCGGTCTGGGCGATTGGGATATCAGCCGCGATGCGCCCTATTTCGGGATTGAAATCCCGGATGCGCCGGGCAAGTATTTTTATGTCTGGCTGGATGCCCCTATCGGTTATCTGGCATCGCTGAAAAATTACTTCGAAAAAGGCGGCCCGAAAGAAAAATACGGCGAATCGCGCAGCTTCGACGAGTTCATTGCCGCGCCGGACACCGAGCAATATCATTTCATCGGCAAGGACATCACCTATTTCCACGCGCTATTCTGGCCTGCGATGCTGCATTTTGCCGGCCGTAAAGTACCGAACAATGTTTTTGCGCACGGCTTCATTACCGTGAGCGGCGAAAAAATGTCGAAATCGCGCGGCACCGGCATCTCGCCGCTGCGCTATCTGGATATCGGCATGAATCCTGAATGGCTGCGTTATTACATTGCCGCCAAATTAAGCGCCAAGGTCGAAGATCTCGATTTCAATCCCGACGATTTCATCGCCCGCGTGAATGCCGATCTGATCGGCAAATACGTCAATATCGCCAGCCGCGCCGCCGGATTTATCAGCAAGCGCTTCGACGGCCATCTCAGCATGAACTGGGCCACATCCGAGGATGCCTTCTTGCTGCGTCTGCGCGCGGCGGGCCAGGAAATACAGCACTTCTACGAGCAACGCGAATTCGGCAAAGCACTGCGCGCCGTCATGGAACAGGCCGATCTGGTCAATGCCTATGTCGACGCCAACAAGCCGTGGGAACTTGCCAAAGACCCGGTCCGCGACGCGCAACTGCATGAAGTCTGCAGCCGTCTGCTGGAAGCCTTCCGCATCCTGACGCTCTATTTGAAACCGGTGCTGCCGCAACTGGCCGCAGCAGTCGAAGACTTCATGCATATTGCACCGCTGCAATGGAACGACATTGGGACGCCGCTGCCGCAAAATCATCAAATCAAACAATATACCCACCTGATGACCCGGGTCGAACCGAAAATGCTGGATGCCCTATTCGAAGCGCCGGCAGCAGCTACGGCAGATGTT
>DATMOE010000456.1:0-5709 GCA_035568435.1 Herbaspirillum sp.
GTCGGCACCTTGAACACCGGCGCCGACGACTACATGGCAAAGCCATTCGATGTCAGCGAATTGGAGGCGCGCATCCGGGCCTTGCTGCGCCGCTCCAACCGGCATGCCAGCCCGGTATTGCAATGTGGCGCACTGGCATACGACAGCAACAGCCGCATCTTTACGCTCGGCGCCAATCAATTGAGCCTGACGCCGCGCGAACAATCCGTCCTGGAAACCTTGATCCTCAAAATGGGAAAGACCGTCAGCAAGCAGGCCTTGGCGGAAAGCTTGTTTGCCATGAATGAAGAAGTGTCGTCGGACGCCATCGAGGTTTATATTCACCGCCTGCGCAAAAAGCTGGAGCACGGCGACGCTGCCATTATCACGTTGCGCGGTCTGGGCTATTTGTTGAAGCAGCAAAATGCAATTGCGTAGTCTTCGCACCCAATTACTGGCCTGGCTGATTGTGCCATTGGCCGTTTTTGTCGCGTTCAACAGTTGGGTTGCCTATCGCAACGCCGCGTCCATGGCCACGGTCGTGCATGACCGCATATTATTGGGATCGGCGCGCATCATTGCAGAACAAGTCTATTTCGAAAATGGAACGCCGCAAGTCATCGTCCCCCCTGCTGCGCTGGAATTATTTCAGTCCGATTCCCATGACAGCGTCTACTACCGGATTTCCAGTCCGAATCATGGGCTCTTGGCCGGCTCGGAGGATCTGCCGATCGCACCGCGCCCGGCGCTCACGTCGAGATCGGAAGAATCGATCTTTTTCGATACCAACTTCCGCGGCGAGGCGGTGCGGGTAGTCGCGTTCTCCCAACCGGTCTTCGCGGCGCCCGAACACGGCCCGGTACTCATCGAAGTGGCCCAGACCAGGCGCTCTTACAATGAATTGGCGGAGCTGCTTTGGATGCATGCGGTACAACAGCAATTACTGATACTTGCGTCCGTTGTGGTGCTGCTCTGGATCGGCATGCGGCGCGGACTCGCGCCCATCATGCAGCTACGCAATACGGTGCAACAACGCGGCCCCAATACGCTGGAACCGCTGGATCTGGTCGCCGTTCCCTACGAGCTGGCGCCGCTGGTCAACGCCATGAACGATTACGTCCGGCGGCTGGAAGGGCACATGGCCGCGCACAGCCGCTTTATCGCCAACGCATCGCATCAATTGCGCACGCCCCTCACCGTGCTCAATACACAGGTCGATTATGGCCTGCGCAGCGCCGATATCGACAACAAAAACGCAGCGCTGGCGGCCATCAGAAAAGGCGTTCAGCACGGCACCAAACTGGTCAATCAACTGCTGATGCTGTCAACCGCCGAGATGCGCGCCGGACCGCCCTACGCAGACGTCAATCTGGTGGCGATCGTGAAAACCGTTCTAGAGAATCTGGCACTGCTGGCGCAGAACAAGTCTATCGATCTGGGTTTCGAATTCAACGAACGCAGTATTATCGTGCGCGACAAATTGTCCATGCTGGACGAGCTGGTTTCGAATCTGGTCGACAATGCGCTACGCTATACGCCGCCTGGCGGCATCGTCACCGTGTCCGCCATGCGGCAAGGCGATCAGGTCATTTTGCGGATCGAAGACAGCGGCCCGGGCATTCCCGAAAACGAATACGAACGCGTCTTCGAGCGCTTCTATCGGCTGCCGACCGACCACGCAGAGGGCTCGGGCCTGGGCCTGGCGATCGTGCGCGAAATTGCGGCTGCGTGCGATGCAAAAATTATGCTGTCGGCGCCACTGACGCACCAAGGGCTGATTGTCACCGTCGCACTACGGCCACGCTGATGAAGCGCCATGGGGGCGGGCAAAACTAAAAGAGGGGACATATTCATGCAAAAAAATATTGTCAGTTCATCGTTGTGCGCATGCATGCTGGTTGCCGCGATCTGCGCCGCAAACCAAGCATGGGCAGCCGATCCGTCCAAAATAACCATCATGGTCGGCGGCATTACCAAAATGATTTACCTGCCTGCAAAATTAGCCGAGCAGCTGGGCTATTTCGCCGCGGAAGGCTTGGACGTCGAATTACAATCGCAACCGACCGGCATAGACGCCGAAAATGAATTATTAGCCGGTGCGGTGCAAGCGGTGGTCGGCTTTTACGACCATGCCATCAGCTTGCAAAGCAAGGGCAAGGAAATCAGCGCCATCGTCATCTTGGCGCAGGTGCCAGGCGAAGTCGAAATGGTGTCAAGCAAAGCCCCAACGATCAAAAGCATGGCCGATATCCGCGGCAAAACCCTGGGCGTCACCGGGCTGGGCGCATCGACTAATTTCCTGACCTTCTATCTGGCGTCCAAACAGGGCGTCGCGTCAAAAGAGTATTCGATCCTGCCGGTCGGCGCCAACAGCACCTTTATCGCCGCCATCAAACAAGGCCGGATCGATGCCGGCATGACCACCGAACCAACCGTATCGCAGTTATTAAAAAGCGGCGACGCTTCCGTGCTGATCGATCTGCGCACCATCGATGGCACCGTTAAAGCACTGGGCGGACTTTATCCGGCGGCGAGTCTGTATGTCCAGCGTCTGTGGCTGGATGCGCACATGGCGGAAGCGACCAAACTAACGCGTGCTTTTGTAAAAGCATTGAAATTCATCCAAACGCATTCCGCAGCACAGATCGCAGAAAAGATGCCGAAAGATTACTACGGCGATAACAAGGACACGTATATCCAGGCCCTGAAAAATTCGCTGCAAATGTATTCGGCCGACGGCAGGATGCCGGACGGCGGTCCTGAAACCGTACTCGCTGTCCTGTCGCGCTGTAATTCGAGCATAAAAGGCAAGAGCATCAATCTTTCCAAAACCTATACCAATGCGTTCGTCGACGCGGCGAAATAGCAGCACGGCACTTTTTGCATAAACGTGATCTAACACGTCGTGCGCAATGATGATTAACAGGCCCCAGATGAAAAAAACAATCGTCCTGGCGATCGTGCTGATTGCCCTCGTGTTCTGCAGCGCCGCGTTATCGCTGACCAGCCATCCGCCGCTGCCGCCCGAGACGCCATCGGCCACCCCGGCGCCCGCGCAAAGCATCGCGCAGGGCGCGCAACTGGCCGCGCTCGGCAACTGCATGGCGTGCCATACCGCCAAGGGCGGCAAACCGTTCGCCGGCGGCCTGGCGCTCACGACACCGTTCGGCATAATTTTCAGCACCAACATCACGCCCGATCCAGAAACCGGCATCGGCCACTGGTCGCTCGAAGCCTTCACGCGCGCGATGCGCAAAGGCGTCTCCCGCGACGGTCATCTGCTCTACCCCGTCTTCCCCTATACCCGTTTCCAGTACATGAACGATGCCGATATCGCTTTCGTCTACGCTTATCTGATGCGCCGCGATCCGGTGCAGGCGGTGACGCCGCCCAATAAACTCATGTTCCCGCTGCAATTCCGGCCGCTCATCGCAGGCTGGAACATGCTGTATCTGCGGCCGGCAAATAAAGCGGACGAGGCCGACGCTGCCAACGCTGCACACGGCGTCGATTGGCAACGCGGCCGCTATCTGGTGAACGGCGTCGCGCATTGCGCCGCATGCCATACGCCGCTCAATAAGCTGGGCGCAGAAAGAAGAGGGCTAGCCTTCGCCGGCGGCTTCATCGAGGGCTGGGACGCGCCCGCGCTGACCAAGCTGCTGCATGCGCCCACGCCATGGACGCAGCAGCAACTGGTGCAATATCTGCGCACCGGTCTGGCCGATCAGCACGGCGCTGCCGCCGGTCCGATGCTGCCTGTCACAAATTCGCTGGCCGATGCATCCGAGGCCGATGTGAACGCCATAGCGACGTATCTGATGTCGCTGCAGGAAGCGGCGCCGGTTGTACTCGATAGAGCCGCTGCAACGCCAGCGCCGTCAGTTGCACAAACGCTCGCCGGCCATCCAGAATTGCAATCCGGCGCCACGCTGTATGCCGCGGCCTGCGCATCCTGCCACAGCGCATCGGCGCCGATGTCGACCTTGGGCGGCCGCCCATCGCTGGCGCAAAGCACGGCGCTCAACGCAGATCAGCCGCGCAATACGATACGCATCATCCTCGACGGCATCCAATGGGAAGGCAGCAATAGCGCGCATTACATGCCCGCCTTCAGCGACATGCTGACCGATGCGCAGATCGCCGACATCGCCAACTACACTCGTGCCACCGCCAGCAAACGCCCGCCATGGCCGGCGCTGGACGCCGCCGCCGTCGCCAAAATTCGCAAGGAGAGCCCAACGCCATGATTACTTTGACTGTCAACGGAACACCGCATCAATTCACGATCGATCCATCAACTCCTTTGCTGTACGCGTTACGCAATCAATTGCAATTGAACGGCGCGAAATACGGCTGCGGACTAGGCCAATGCGGCGCGTGCACCGTGATCGTCGGCAAGCAGCCGGTATTCTCCTGCCTGCTGCCTATTGCGGCGGTCGGCGAACGGCCGGTGCGCACCATCGAAGGCCTCGGCAGCCACGGCAAACCGGGACGGCTGCAGCAGGCATTCATCGATCAGCAGGCGGCGCAATGCGGTTACTGCATCGCCGGCATGGTGATGCGGGCACAGGCGCTGCTCGACGCAACACCCGCGCCCAGCGAAGAGCAAATCCGCGCGCACATGGAACCGAATCTGTGCCGCTGCGGCACGCACATGCGCATCATCGCGGCCATCCGCGAAGCCGCATCCGTTGGAGAGCACCAATGAAACAGCCGCATCGATCGTCCCCTGCCTTACCGAACCCCGGACGCCGTCGCTTGCTTGCCGCCGCCGGCAGCCTGACGGTCAGCTTCACGCTGCTGCCGTGGGCCGGCGCACTGGCGCAAACCACCGAAGCCGGCAGCTTCAAGCAAGCCGCGCCGCAACTGCCCGGCAGCCTGAAAAACACGCCGCTGCTCGATGCATGGATCCAGCTCGACGCCGACGGCCGCGTCACCGTCTGCACCGGCAAGGCCGAACTCGGCACCGGCATCCGCACCGCATTTCTGCAGATCGCCGCCGAACAGCTCGACGTCGCGCCCGGCAACATCACACTGATCACCGCCGACACTGGCCTGACGCCGGACGAAGGCTATACGGCCGGCAGCCATTCCACCGCCGACAGCGGCACCGCGATTTTCAACGCGGCCGCGCAAGTGCGCGCGCTGCTGCTGCAATCGGCGGCGACCAGGCTCGGCGTGGAAGCGGCGCAACTGCGCACGCAAGACGGCATGATCCTCACCGCCGACGGCCGCCGCATGCCTTACGGCGTTGCCGTGGCCGGCGTGAATCTGCATCAGCCAGCGCAACCCGAGCAGCCTTTGAAGGATCCAAGCGCGTTCAAAGTGGTCGGCCAAAATCTCCATCGGGTCGATATTCCAGGCAAGCTCACCGGCGGCAAAAGCTATGTGCAAGACATCCGCATGCCGGGCATGGTGCATGCGCGCGCGATCCGCCCGCCGGCTTACGGCGCGACGCTGGCGTCGGTCGATATCGGCGCCGTGCAAAGCATGCCCGGCGTGATTCAGATCGTGCGCGACGGCAGCTATCTGGCGGTGGTGGCGGCCGATGAGTGGCAGGCGATCCTGGCGATGCGCGCCCTGTCTGCGGCGGCGCGCTGGAACGACGGCCCGGCCTTGCCGAACCCCAAAACCATCCATGCCACGCTGCGGCAATTACCGGCGCAGGAAATCGCCGTGGCCGACCGCACCGACGCGGCGTTCCCGGTGGACGCGGCCACGCAAACCTTG
>DATMOE010000457.1:0-3486 GCA_035568435.1 Herbaspirillum sp.
AGTCCGCTCGAAAGTTTGAAACTGTCCCTGCGGGAACGTGGCTCTCGGAGGGCTTCGTGAAGCCCTCCGACAAAAAAAAGCGACGCCAGGGGAAATCGCGAGGCATGCTGCCGATGCCAAAATATGGAAAACGATGGAGCCGATATCCTCTATTCTTGGATGAAATAAACCCGAAGCACAGGCGCTTCTTCTAACCCGCAGCCGCCATCGCATTGACGGCAATCGCCAAATCATCCCCCGGATGTTGCCCGATGTGCGCTGTATCAAAAACGGAATTGAGACCAGCGCGACTACCGGCTCGCACAGGCTCACGTTTGTGCGGCGTACTTACTCAAAAATGACTTCCCCGCTTCCTGCGCGTTCGACATTGCGTTTTAACGGAGACCCTTTGATGCGCACGTCGCCGGATCCAGAGATCGCTACCCCGGCGGATTGCGAGGCATAGGCGTGCACATCGCCTGAGCCGTGGATCTGGATATCTGTGGACTTCGCCTTTATACCGACAATATCGACATCCCCGGACCCCGCCACGACAACGTTGACTGTATCCACCGAACCCGACGCCTTGATGTTTCCAGACCCCGCAATCCTAAGCTGCAGTGCCGCGCCCGCAAGCCCGGTGCCGACAAAGCTTCCTGATCCGTTAATCTGGACAGCCGCTGGCGACGGCCCCGAGACCAAGGCACGTATAGGGGTGCTGGTCGAGAATGATCTATTCGCTGCCAGAACGAGCTGGCCGGCCACTACTTCAACGCTGATCAATGGCAAGATGTTTTTCTGCGCCAGCAGGCGCACGGACGGCGTCGTCGAGATCGTGTATGTGACGTCGATAGCGCCCTCGATCTTTACCGCGTCAAACCCGGCTACAGGCCTCACTTCTTCCTTAATTGGCCCTTGACCGATGATGCTGTCACTTGAGCCGGATACGTTTTTTCCGTTCACAATCACCACGCTGTTTCCATTGCTCCCGGCCGAGCCGTTTCCCGTAGCGATCGAATTACCCGCCGCTTCGCATGACATGGCCACGACAGCGAGTAAGTTTCCAACGATTAATATTTTTTTCATTTCTGGCCTTTCAGGAGTATGTAGGATCAGCCAGTGGCGATAATGTTCATGGGAATTGGCGCAATTTCATTCAATCGTCAACAGTTGGCTGGCGGCAATTGTTGCTTCGTTAACCCGCAGCCGCCATCGCATTGACGGCAATCGCCAAATCATCCCCCGGATGTTGCCCGATGTGCGCCTGTATCAAGCGGCGCAGCACCTTGCCCGAACGCGTACGCGGCAACGCATCGACGAACACGATTTCGCGCGGACGGGCACGCGCGCCGAGGGCATCCGCGACCGCCGTGCGCAGTTGAATTTTCAGCGCGCTGACAACATCGTCAATACAATGACCGGCGCCAATAGCATTGCCGCCCGCTGCCGCCAGCACTGCCATCCGGTTCAGCACCACCAGCGCAATCGGCACCTGCCCGCGCAAGCTGCTGGCAGTGCCGATCACCGCAACTTCAGCAACAGCATCGTTGGCCAACATGACCTCTTCGATTTCCCGTGTGCCGAGCCGCCCGCCGGCGCTGATAATCACATCATCCGACCGGCCCAGCACACGCACATAGCCATCCGCATCGGCGACGGCCCAATCGAATGTCGAATACACCCATCGCCCGTTTTTTTCAGACCAATAAATACGCTTGAATTCTTCATCGCTTTCCCACAGGGTACTGAAGCAGCCAGGCGGCAATGGATAATTGGCGACGATCACACCTTGCTCGCCCGCAGCACAGGGTAGAGCGCTGGTTTCATGCACGACATGCAAATCGAAACCGAAGGCCGCCAAGCCAGGCGAACCGGCCTTGCGCGGCAAGGCAGGCGGTGAAATGAGTGGTGGCGTAAGCGGTGAAGTAAGCGGTGAAGTAAGCGGCAAGGCCAGCATCGGCGAGCCGGATTCGGTTTGCCAGTAATGATCGATCACCGGCTTGCCCAGCGCTGCCTCGGCCCAAAGCGCCGTGGGCGCATCCAGCGGTTCCCCCGCCAGAAACAGCGCGCGCAATGAAGACAGATCCGATTGCCGTCCCAGCCCGCCGCCCTGCCGTTTCAGCAGGCGGATTGCCGTCGGCGCCGTCAGCATTAGATTGACGCGATATTGTTCCACCAGACGCCACCAGACATTGCTATCCGGACGCAGCGGCGTGCCCTCATGCATCAGCGTCGTCATGCCCATCAATAAAGGGCCATAGACGCCATAGCTATGCCCGACCACCCAGCCGATATCGGAAGTGGCGAACATGGTCTCGCCAGGCGTCGCGCCGAATAAAAGCGCCATCGAAGTCGCCAGCGCAACCGCATAACCGCCGACATCGCGTTGCACGCCTTTCGGGTTGCCGGTGGTGCCGGAGGTGTACAAAATATAAGACGGCTGATTCGATTCCAGCCACATGCACGGCACCGATGCGCCGGCATATTTTTGATGGTAATCGCGATACAGGCAATCGCGTCCAGCGACACGATCGAATGCGGCGATGCCGCGATCGATCATCATGACTTTCAGCGGCTTGAACACTGCAAGATCGATCGCGGCATCCAGCAAAGGCTTATAGGCGGTGATTCTGCCGTTTGAAAATCCGGCATCGGCGCTGATAATCAGCGCCGGCCGCGCATCGTCGATCCGCAGCGCCAGACCGGCAGGCGCAAAGCCGCCGAACACCACCGAATGCACCGCACCGATTCGCGCACAGGCCAGCATCGCAAAATTCGCTTCGGCGATCATCGGCAAATAGATCAACACCCGGTCGCCGCATTGCACGCCGAGCGCGATCAAGATAGCCGCCATGGTATTGACCTCGCGATGCAAATCGCTATAGCGATAAGTCACGGCAGCACCGGTCTCGCTGGACACGGCAATGAGCGCCGCCTGATTGGCGCGATCAGCCAGATGCCGGTCTACCGCGTTATGGCAAAGATTGGTCCGGCCGCCGACAAACCATTTTGAAAACGGCGCATTCGATGCATCGTGCACGCAGGAAAAATCGGTTTCCCAATCGATGCGGGCCGCTTGCCGGCCCCAGAAATCGACGGGATTTTCGAGCGCGGTATTAAGCAAATTTTTAAGCAATTTTTTAAGCAATTTTTTAAGCAGTTTTCGATGATTCCGCATAGCGTGCCTGATCGATATCCTGCGTCGCATCGCGATGGGCGACGATGTGATCCCGTAGATATCCCGCATCGCGCGCGATACCGGAGAAGCGGCCCGATCCCCATGTGTACTGCCACGGCAAACCGAGAAAGTACAAGCCGGGCACTTCGGTGACGCCGCGGCTGTGGCCGGGATAACCACGCTCGTCGAAGATGTCGGCCTTGATCCAGCTAAAGTCGGTACGGAAGCCGATGCACCAGATCACGATAGAAATTTTTCCGGAGGCGACGTCCAACTGCTGCGCGATATCTGCCGGCGGTTCCCACAACGGTACATAACGCGCCTCCACC
>DATMOE010000458.1:0-11452 GCA_035568435.1 Herbaspirillum sp.
CCGATTCGGCGCCGCATTCCAAGGATCTCAAGGAAAACGCTTGCGGTTGCGCCGGCTGCTACACCGCTTCGCACGCGCTGGAATTGTATGCCCAGGCCTTCGATCAGGTCGGCGCACTGGATAAACTGGAAGCGTTCGCCAGCTTTAACGGGCCGGCGTTTTACCGTTTGCCGCGCAATCAGGGTACGGTGACTTTGCAGCGGCAGGATTGGACCTTGCCGCAAGATTATGCGATGGGCGATTCAATTGTGGTGCCGCTTAATGCCGGCGAATCGATAGGGTGGAAGTTGATCGCAACAAGCGCTTAGGCCGGCGTCGGCGATTGCGCGGCAACTTGCGTCAGAACATCCTGCGGCGCGCAGTGCGGGCAGGATTTGCCAGGAATGTAAGCCGGCGATAATTGCTCGCGCGGCGTGACGACGTGGCGGCAGACGAAACACTGCGTGGTCGCGGTTTCCTGCAATTGCGGATTGAGTGATGTGCGGTAGTCGAATACAAAACATTCGCCGTCGTAATGCTCGCCGCCGACCTCTTCAAAATATTTGAGAATGCCGCCGTCGAGCTGATAAACGCTGTCGAAGCCGACATTGTGCATATGAATCGCCGCTTTTTCGCAGCGTATGCCGCCGGTGCAGAAGGTCACCACGGTCTTGCCCTCAAGCGCATCCTTATGGGCGGCGATGACATCCGGGAATTCACTGAATTTTTCAATTCGATAATCGATGGTGTCGACAAATGTGCCGACATCGACTTCAAATGCGTTGCGGGTGTCCACCATGACCACCGGTTTGCCGGCGTCGTCATGGCCTTGATCCAGCCAGCGTTTCAGCGTTTTCGGCTCGACGGAAGGCGCGCGGCCCAGCTCTGGCCGGATCAGCGGGTGTTTCATCGTGATGATTTCAGCCTTCAGCTTGACCAGCATGCGGTTGAACGGCTGCTTTTCGGAATAGCTTTCCTTGACGGGAATATCGGCAAAGCGTGGATCGGCCTGCAACCAGCTCAGAAAGGCATCGATGCCGGCGCGCTTGCCGGCCAGGAACAGATTGATCCCTTCCGGGCTCAGTAAAATCGTCCCTTTCAATTGCTGCGCATTGCAAAAAGCAAGGAATTCAGGGCGCTTTGCCGCCGTATCATCGAATGTGATGAATTTGTAGGCGGCAATATTGACGTATTCGGGTGTGGACTGCATGGTAAAAGGATCGCTAAGTCTTTGAATTAACGACATTATAAACTTGCATGGCAAACTTGCCGAGAGTTGGGCCCGGTGGTTGTAAAATATGCCGCATGGAATTATCACAAAGCGCATGGGCCGGATCTGTTCCACAGGCCCCTGACGCCTCACCGACACTGTACAAATGACATTGCAATTTACCCATCTCCGCCTGCATTCCGAATATTCGATCGTCGATGGCCTAGTGCGCCTGGACGATGTGGTCGAGGCCGCCGCCGCCGACTCCCAGGCCGCGCTGGCGATTACCGATCTGGCCAATTTGTTCGGCATGGTCAAGTTTTACAAGGCAGCGCGTGGTAAAGGCATCAAGCCGATCATCGGCTGCGATGTATGGATCAGCAATGAGCAGGAACGCGATAAGCCGTCGCGTTTGTTATTGCTGGTCAAGAACAATACCGGTTATCTGCAACTGTGCGAACTACTGTCCAAGGCCTGGCTGGAAAATCTGCATCGCGGCCGCGCTGAAATCCGCATCGAATGGCTGCAGCAATTGCAGCATCAAGCGGGTGGCAATGGTTTGATCGCCTTGTCCGGCGCGCATTTCGGCGACGTCGGCATCGCCATCGAAAACGGCAAGCCGGATCTGGCCGAGCGTTGCGCCCGGCGCTGGGCTGAGATTTTCCCCGACAGTTTTTATATTGAAATCCAGCGTGCCGGACAAGCCAATATGGAAGCCCAAGTGCGGCAATCGATCGCCGTCGCCGCTGCCGTCGGTCTGCCGGTGGTGGCGACCCATCCAATCCAGTTTTTAGCGCTGGAAGAATTTACCGCGCACGAAGCGCGCACCTGCATCGCAGAAGGCGAAATACTGGCCAATGCGCGCCGGGTGCGGCGTTTCAATGCCCAGCAAAGTTTCAAGACTCAGGCCGAAATGGCCGAGTTGTTCGCCGATCTGCCGGGCGCGATGCAGAACACGATGGAAATTGCCAAACGCTGCAATTTGAGTTTGCAGCTCGGCCGCCCGCGCTTGCCGGATTTTCCGACGCCGGATGGCATGAGCATCGACGAATTTCTGGTGGCGGAATCGAAGCAAGGCCTGGAACGGCGTCTGCTGCAATTATTCAGCGATCCCGAGGCGCGCGAACGGGAGCGCGCGCGTTACGAAGCGCGCTTGCAATTCGAGACCGATACCATTATCAAAATGGGTTTCCCCGGTTACTTCCTGATCGTGGCCGACTTTATCCAATGGGCTAAAAACAACGGTGTGCCGGTCGGTCCGGGACGGGGTTCAGGCGCCGGTTCGCTGGTGGCGTATTCGCTGTCGATCACCGATCTCGATCCGCTGCAATACAATCTGCTGTTCGAACGTTTCCTCAATCCAGAGCGCGTTTCGATGCCCGACTTCGATATCGATTTCTGCCAGGAAGGGCGTGATCGGGTGATTCAGTATGTCAAGGATCGCTATGGCAAAGATGCGGTATCGCAGATCGCGACCTTCGGCACCATGGCGGCCAAGGGCGCGGTGCGCGATGTCGGCCGTGTGCTGGATTTGGGCTACAACTTTTGCGACGGTATTTCCAAACTGATTCCTTTCAAACCGGGCAAGCTGGTCACGCTGGCCGATGCGATCAAAGAAGAGCCGCTGCTGGCCGAACGGCTGGAAAACGAAGAGGAAGTAAAACAGCTACTGAATCTGGCGCAGCAGGTTGAGGGCATTGCCCGCAATATCGGCATGCATGCCGGCGGCGTATTGATTGCGCCGGGCAAATTGACCGATTTCTGTCCGCTGTATACGCAAGGCGGCGATGCAGGCGTGGTGTCGCAATACGATAAGGACGATGTGGAAGCGGTCGGCTTGGTCAAGTTCGACTTTTTGGGACTGACCACACTCACCATTCTCGACCGTGCCGTGCGGTATATCAAACAGCTCGATCCGGCGATGGCCGATTTCAGTCTGGAGAAGTTACCACTCAATGATCGCGCCTCTTACGATCTCTTGACCAAGGCCAAAACGGTCGCCGTATTTCAGCTGGAAAGCCGTGGCATGCAGGGCATGCTCAAGGATGCGCGTCCCGATCGTTTCGAAGACATTATCGCGCTGGTGGCCTTGTACCGACCGGGGCCGATGGATCTGATCCCGGATTTCTGCAAACGCAAACATGGCGAACGTTTCGATTATCCTGACCCGCGCACCGAAGGCATTTTGTCTGAAACCTACGGCATCATGGTGTATCAGGAGCAGGTGATGCAGATGGCGCAGGTGGTCGGCGGCTATTCGCTGGGCGGCGCCGATTTGCTGCGGCGGGCGATGGGTAAAAAGAAAGCCGAAGAAATGGCGGAGCATCGCCAGATATTCCGCGACGGCGCCGCCAAGGATGGCTTGAGCGAAGCCAAAGCCGACGAAATTTTCGATTTGATGGAAAAATTCGCCGGCTACGGATTCAATAAATCGCATGCGGCAGCCTATGCGCTGCTGTCGTATCACACCGCCTATCTGAAGGCGCATCACCCCGCCGCGTTCATGGCTGCCAACTTGTCGCTGGCAATGGACGACACCGACAAGATCAAGATTCTGGTGGCCGATGCGCTCGATGTGTGCGGGCTGAGTTTGCTGCCGCCGGATATCAATTTGTCGGAATACCGTTTTACGCCGGTCGGCGAGCCGGGTCGGAAAGCCATGCAGATACGTTACGGTCTGGGCGCGGTCAAGGGCTCCGGCCAGGCGGCTATCGAGGCGATTGTCGCGGCGCGGCAGGATAAACCGTTTACCGATTTGTTCGACTTTGCCAAACGTGTCGATAAACGCCAGATCAATCGGCGTACCGTCGATTCGCTGATCAGGGCCGGTGCGTTCGATTGCTTCGGCGCCGATCGCGCCGTGCTGCTGGCGTCGGTTGGGCTGGCGATGGATAGCGCTGAACAGGCCGAGAAATCCATCAATCAGGTCAGTCTGTTCGGTGGTGACGATAGCGATCTGGAGACGCCGCTGGCCTATGTCAATGTACCGCACTGGAGCGAAAAACAAAGATTGACGGAAGAGAAGTTAGCGTTGGGTTTTTATTTATCCGGCCACTTGTTTACGGCCTATGCAGCGGAAGTCAGGAAATTTGCGCGTACTCGTTTGTCCAGTCTGGAACCTTCGCGTGATGCGCGCATGATTGCCGGCATCATCGTGGCCGTCAGAACGCAGATGACACAGCGCGGCAAGATCGTGATCGTCACCCTGGACGATGCCAGCGGCATTGCCGACGTGACCATCTATAACGAATTGTACGAACCGAACCGGGCCATGTTCAAGGAAGACGAATTGCTGGTGGTGCAGGGCAAGGTTTCAGAAGACCGTTTTTCGGGCGGCATGCGTGTCAGTGCGGAAAAGGTCATGGATATCGGCGCCGCACGGGCACAGTACGGTAAACAATTTTCGGTGGCCTCATCGAGCGGCTTCGATACCGAGCAACTGAAAAATATTTTGTCGCAATATCGTAGCGACAGCGGCTTGCCGTTTGTGATGCAGTACACGCGTGATGGCGTCAGTTGCGAAGTGCGTTGGCCGGCTGCCTGGCTGGTGAAACCTGCCGATGAATTGGGGCTGGCGTTGATCGATAAGCTGGGCGTGCAGAATGCTGCGGTTGAATATGCCTGAAATCCTTTAAGTTTTACCGGCTGAGGTGACCCTTCGACACGGCCTGCGGCCTGCTCAGGGCGAACGGGGTTTTGGTTAGCATTTTAAAGAAAAACCGTTCGCCCTGAGCAGGCCGTGTCGAAGGGTCACCACTACAGGTAAAACTCAAAGGATGCCCACCGCAAACCCGGATGAATCTAAATTAAATACCAACACACCCTAACGCGTGATGCGCTGGTCGGCGCGGGGATAATCGCGTAAGCCGACGTCGGCCTGGGTCACGCCGCTTTCCATCCTTTGCTCAACCCGATGGCGGTTGGCCGATTCGGTGGTGCGGGTGTTTTCCTTATGCCAGAGATGGAAAATTTCAGTCGAACAAGCGCCGCTTTTACGCCGCACGCCATGGCGCGCCAGACGCAGCACCAGATCCGCATCTTCGTGTCCCCAGCCGACGAAGGTTTCATCGCAGCCGTTGACTGCGGCGTAATCTTTGCGCCAGATGCCGAGGTTGCAGCCCTTGATGCGATTCCAGCGTACTTTGCGGTAATGCCGCAAGCCGCTATCGGGCATCACCAGTAAGGGCACGACTTTGTTGGCGTTGCCTCGCAAGCGTTGTATTAACCAGTACAGAATGGAACGACGCGTCGCAGCTGGTGCGTCGCCGGTCTGTAATGCGCGCGCGGTCCATTTTTCCGACAGCAATACCCGGCTGCCCGAGACCATGAACCCGGCTTCTGCCAGCGTCCGATGGCGTGCCACAAAATTGGAACGGACCACACAATCGCCATCCAGGAAAATCAGATAGTCGCCCGCGCTTGCATGCACGCCCAGATTGCGCACGGCAGACAAGCGAAAACCGTCGTCGCTGTGCCAGGCGTGAATCACCTGCGGCGCGCTACTGCGCGTGAGTCGCGCCTGCGCTGCAGTGTCTTGAAATCTGCGCACCACCGCTTGCGTAGGTTCCGCGGAGCCGTCGTCGGCAATGATGATTTCATAGCGCGTATCGGTTTGGTCCAGCAAAGAGAGCAAGACCGCTTCCAGTGCATCGGGCCGGTTATAAGTGGAAACAATTACCGAAATCAACATGGTATTTTTCAAAGCGCCTTATCGGTCGGCGTTGTCAGGGGATTTGATTTTGAGGAGAGGTGTCCGGCGCTGCCGCTATCGTTGGCGGTCTGCTGCTGTTGCTGCTGTTGCATCAGCCATAATTTCAAATAGCGGTAATAGCTGCCTTCAGCGTTCGAGATCGCCAGCGCCAGGCCATGTCCGCCATCCAGAAAGCCGCGCTTGAACAGGTACGTGCGAACGAATGCGGCCAATCCATGTAAAACCGCTTTGCCGACACTGCTGCGTTGCCCTTTGGCATATCGTTGCCGTGCAGATAATGTTGAGTAAAGGTCGACTTTAGACAGTACCTGTGAAAAATCCCGAAAACTGTAATGCAGCATCGGTGTATTAAGCCGGCCGGTAGTGCCCTTGACCAAGATGCGTTCATGCACCAGATCGTCTGAGAATGTTGCGCTGCCGCGCCGGATCAGGCGGGTGACATAATCCGGGGCCCAGCCTGCATGCGCGATAAAACGGCCGCAATACCAGGATTTCCGGGGGATTTCATAGGCGTCGGCAGAGTGCGCAGCCTGTAGGACTGTCTGGATTTCGGCCGCCAGCGCCGGCGTGATGCGTTCATCGGCATCGATAGACAAGACCCAGTCGCCAACGGCAGCGGCCAGCGCACGGTTTTTCTGTGGACCGAATCCGGGCCAATCGGCGGTCTGGATCACTTGCGCACCCGCGGCGCGGGCGATTTCAGCCGTATTGTCCGTGCTCAACGAGTCGACTACAACGATCTGGTCGGCAAAGGCGACGCTTTCCAGGCATGCCGGCAAATTGAGCGCTTCGTTCTTGGTGATCAGAATGACGGATAGTTTCATGCGGGCGACAGAATGAGTAATTGCGCATTTTAACGTATGCGGGCAATCGTTTGCGATGCATCGATAACCCACTGGATTAGGCCATCTTTACGATTGTTGCAAGCGGTAGTGAAACGGTTTTTGCAGTTGAATTCACCTATATAATGCGGTTTCATGAATTTACCCTTAAACCGTCAGCGACGTCGGAACGACATCGCCCGGATCATAAAACATGTTTAAAACCGTTACGCTAGGCTCTGCAAAAGTATTCCTTTTACTCTCTCTCTTCGTTGTTTCGTTCTCTACCGCGCTCACCAATGTCTTCGCCAGTTTATTGCTGGTGGCATTCGTATTGGCGGCCCTGGCAGACCGTTCGCTATTGCGGCCGATGAAGTTGTCGCCGGCGGTGTTGGCTTTGATCTTGTATGGCATGCTGATTTTGGCCTGGTCGTGGTCTGTTGCGCCGCAAGATGAGGTTTTTCAGGCGATCAGCAAATATCGGAAACTATTATTTTTACCGATCGCCCTCGCATTGGTATGGCAGGACGGCCGGTTGGCCCGTAAAGGATTTATCGCGTTTCTGGGCGGCGCCGCGTTCCTGACCTTCGCCTGTTATCTGGTTTGGTTCAATTGGATGCCGGCGGACAAATACAATTGGTGGAAAGCCGGCACGCCGGATAATGCTTTTGCATTCAAAAGCTACATTACCATCGGTATTTTATTGGGATTCGCGGCGGGCGCATGCTGGGCGTATTACGTTTATGCCCCTACGCTGCGGATGCGGATTCTGTCGATCGCTGGCGGCATATTATTTGCGTTTCCGGTTCTTTTCCTGATGAACGGTCGCACCGGTTATGTTGTTGTGTTGTGCGTCTGTATCGGCCTGGCGATTCTCCGCTTCAGAAACAACTGGAAGATGCTGATTGGCAGTTTTCTGGTCATATGCGCTGCATTTGTAGCCGTGTATCATCTGTCGGACAACGTAAGGCTACGCTCCGAGAATATGGTTCTTGAGGTGCATAACTATGAGAAAAGCAATGCACTTAATTCCAGCGGTACGCGGCTGACGTTCGATGTGGCCGGTGCCAAAATGTTCCTGGCGCATCCTTTCTTCGGTACCGGTACTGCTTCATTTGCCGAGAATTTTGTGCCGACCGCACATCGACTGGCGTCGCCCGGCGACACGTTTTACAACGTCCGCGCACAGCCGCACAGTGAAGTGGTGCTGATGGCTGTGCAGCTCGGCATCGTCGGCCTGGGTTTGTACTTTGCGCTGATGGCCACGCTCGGGCTGGTATTTCGCAAGCAGCGCACGTATCAGGCCGACTTGCTGTTTTTGCTGTGCATCAGTTTTGCCGTACCGGCTTTTTTCAATAGCCTGATGTGGGATATCACCGAAGGACACTGGTTCGTATTGCTGGCCGGCTGCCTTTACGCAGCCGCGCGCCGGCCGGACGCCGCCACCATTATGCAAAGGCCCGTTTCAACGTGAAAATGTCTGGTTATTTCCATCGGCTGGCGGCATTGCACCGGCCTTATAAACAGCGTTTGACGCTAGCGCTGGTGACGATGGCGATCACTGCGGGCACCGAGCCGGTCGTTCCCTATATTTTCAAATTGCTGCTCGACAAGGGCTTTGTCGGGCAAAATCATTTCTCCCTATGGCTGGTGCCGTTGATCGTCATCGGTGTCTTTGTGATCCGAGGCGCCTCGACGTTTGTCAGCACCTATATGATGACCTGGGTGTCGAGCAATGTTCTGCACGAACTGCGGCGTCAAATGTTTGCCCGCATGCTCGATGTGCCGGTCGGCTTCTACGCCACGCATACCGTCGGCAAAATCATTAATTCCATGATGTTCGAAGTGCAGCAGATCATCGATATGATTACCAAGGTATTCACGTCGATCGTGCGCTCGGCATTGACCGTGATTTTTCTGCTCGGATTGCTGGTCTGGATCAATTGGCGCCTGACAATCGTGACGCTGGTGCTGTTGCCGCTGATCGCCATTGTCGTGCGCAAGACCGGCAATCGCTTGAAAAAGCTGAATCGGGATTCGCTGGCTGTCAATGCCGAGCTGACGCAGGTGATTGAGGAAACCACGCGGGCGCAGCAGGTCATCAAGATTTTCGGCGGCCAGGATTATGAGAGCGCGCGTTTCGAGCAACGTGCCGAGAATTTGCGCCGCTATACGATGCGCATGACCAGCACCTTCGCCTCGACGGTGCCGATTACACAATTGATGACCGCTTGCGCGGTGGCGCTGGTGATTGTGATGGCGCTGGTGCAGTCGCGCGGCGGCGATATCACGGTGGGCGGCTTCGTATCGTTTATCACCGCGATGCTGATGTTGCTGACGCCGCTGAAACAACTGGCCGAGGTGAACGGCCCATTGCAGCGCGGCATGGCCGCGGCGGAAGCCGTATTCAATTTGATCGATCAGGATACCGAGCGCAGCGGCGGCCAGGTTTTGACGCAGCGCGCCGTCGGCAAACTCGATTTTGTCGACGTGAGTTTTTCTTATGCCGGACATGAAGCGCTGGCGCTCTCGGGTATCAATCTGGCTATTTCGCCCGGCGAAACAATCGCCTTTGTCGGCATGTCCGGTGGCGGCAAGTCGACCCTGGTCAATCTGGTGCCGGGCTTTTATTCGGCCACCAGCGGCTGCTTGCTGCTCGATGGGCAGCCGATCGGCGAACTTGCGCTCTCCAGCTTGCGCCAGCAAATTGCCATGGTCAGCCAGCATGTGGTGCTGTTCGACGATACGGTTGCGGCCAATATCGCCTATGGCGATAAAGCGCCGGATGCGGCGCGTATCGAAGCCGCCGCAGCCGCAGCGCACATGACCGATACGATCGCTGCCTTGCCGCTGGGGATGCAGACGCAGATCGGCGACAACGGCTCGCGTTTGTCGGGTGGCCAGAGGCAACGTCTGGCGATTGCGCGGGCGATCTATAAAGATGCGCCGATTCTGATTCTCGATGAAGCGACCTCTGCGCTCGATAGCGAGTCCGAGCGTGCGGTGCAAGCGGCGCTGGACAAATTAATGGAAGGCCGCACGACGCTGGTGATCGCGCATCGTTTATCGACCATCGAGCGCGCCAGCCGGATCGTGGTATTGGTTGGCGGCAGTATCGTGGAAATTGGCACGCATCAGGAATTGCTGGCGAAAGACGGCGCCTACGCTAATCTCTATCATTTGCAATTCGCCAAGGGCGAGGGCGAGGTCGTCAGCGCATGAACACGGAGACTGCCTCGCGGATCCTGGTTATTTCACCGAACTGGATCGGCGATGCAGTGATGGCGCAGCCTTTGTTGCGCCTGCTGAAAGAGGCACATCCGCTGCACGCCATTGATGTTTTGGCGTCGCCCCCGGTAAGCGCGGTATGGCGCGCCATGTCCGAGGTCGATACCGTATTGGAAACAGCGTTCAGGCACGGCGCATTGCAGTTGAAGGCGCGCTGGCAACTGGCGCGGCAACTCAAGCAGCGCGGTTACGATGTCGCGTATGTCTTGCCGAATACCTTGAAATTTGCGTTGATTCCCTGGCTGGCTGGCATTCGTAAGCGCGTCGGCTATCTGGGCGAAAATCGTTATGGATTGCTGAACGTGATTCATCGCGATGACAAGCGCGCACCGCGCGGCATGGTGGCGTTTTATGCGGCGCTGGCCGCACCACCCGCAGCAAACAGCGCGGCTTCAATCGTTGCATTGCAAGGTCTGAAGCCGCGCTTGACGGTCGCCGATGGCGAAGCAGAGCGGGTGATGCGCGATTTCGGATTGGCGCCGCAATTGCCGTTAGTGGTCTTCGCGCCCGGCGCCGAATTCGGTTCGGCCAAGCGTTGGCCTGCGGCGTATTTCGGCCAGTTGGCGGTGTCTGTTCGACAGCTAATGGAACAGGCGCAGATCGTTCTGTTGGGTTCGGTCAAAGATCAGCCGGTAACGGCCGAGATTGTCAAATGGGCGCCGGCGGCGATCAGTCTGGCGGGATCGACATCGCTGGCCGAAGCCATTGCACTGATTGCGCGGGCGGACGCGGTGGTCAGCAACGATTCCGGGCTGCTGCATATCGCCTCGGCATTGAATCGGCCGGTTGTTGCGCTGTACGGTCCGACGGACCCCGGTCACGCGCCGCCGTTTTCGGATATCGCGACATCAATCTATCTGAATTTATCCTGCGCGCCATGCCGTCAGCGGGAGTGTCCGCTCAAGCACCATAAATGCATGCGGGATATGTTGCCGGAACAGGTATGGCAAGCGTTGCGGCCGATGCTGCCCACGCGTTCATAGCGCTCTGACGTTAATTGCCATTGTTTTTGCCCTTGCGATAAGCCGCTGTTGCCAGCAGCCCCCAAGCCAGCAGGAAAGCGACCCCGCCCAGCGGTGTAATGGCGCCCAGCATGCGTATGCCGGTGAGCGCCAGGACATATAAGCTACCGCTGAAAATCACAATACCGGTAAGCATCGAGCGGCCGGCCCATGCCGCCAGACCGGATTGCAGACGCGGCAGTAATAATGCCACGGCAAGTAATCCTAGCGCATGCGCCATTTGATAAGTGACGGCGGTCTGCCAGATTGCCAGCATCTCTGCGCTGAGTATTTGCTTCAGACCGTGCGCACCGAAGGCGCCGGCGGCGACGGCTATGAACATATTGATTGCGCCGGCAAGAATCAGCTGTCGTTCATTCATGATCGATCCATCCGTTTTTAAGAAGCCCCCAATTCGGGGCCCTTATTCTAACGTCTAACG
>DATMOE010000459.1:0-19086 GCA_035568435.1 Herbaspirillum sp.
ACGACTTCACCGGCCTTCACTGCCACGCCCGAAGCGGTGACCGCCATCTGATTGGCCTGCTTCGCGTTATCGGCATTTTGCTTAACCGTGGAGGTCAGCTCCTCCATCGACGCGGCGGTCTCTTCCAGCGAGCTGGCTTGCTGCTCCGTGCGCGATGACAGATCGTGATTGCCGGCGGCGATCTCGCTTGAACTGGTGGCGATGGTTTCCGTGCCGCTGCGCACTTCGGTCACGATCGTGACCAGGCTGTCTCGCATCGTTTTCATGGCGTACAACAGACTGGTGCGGTTCCGGCTATCCACCGTGACGTCGACAATCAGGTCGCCGGAAGCAATCTTGCCGACGATTTCAGTCGCATACGCAGGCTCGCCGCCCAGTTGCGTGAGCAGGTTGCGGGTAATCCAGTAAGCGACAAAAACACCAATGAGCACGCCGATGAGGCCACCAATAATCACGATATTGTGTATCGATGACTGCTGGGCGGCCACGTCCTTGCTGCGCTGTAGTAACAAGCTTGATTCGGCATTGCTGAAATCAGTGATGACTGCGCGCATGGCAAGGAAAATTTCCCTGGCCTTGCCGGCCTGCTCCAACGCTATGACGCTTTCCATTTTCTCATTGCCCGCGGTAACATTACGGCGCATCTGGATTGAAGGGTCGATGCCCACGGCAATCCACTCGTGCTGCAGGGCTCCCAGCTTGTTCAGACGTTCCTGCTGAGCAGGATTGTCGCTGGTCAGGGATTTTACTTTCTCGTAATGCTGCTGGAATTCTTCTTTGCCTGCTGTTAGCGGCGCCAGCGATGCGTCATTGCCGGTCAACTCAAAACCGCGCTGGCCAGCTTCGATGTTGACCAAGCTGGTCAACATCTGATCGGCTTCCCCCAGCACTTCAAATGAGTGCGCGTTCAAGCCCATGGCTTGTTCAAGCGATGAGAAGTTGAAATAAGAATTGGCCTGCAGGATGATAAGCAAACCGACCACCAGAAAAAAACCGCCATACAAACGCGTACTTATTTTCAGACTTGATAAATTCATTTTCTTCCCTTGGTGATTTATGGTTCTGATGCGGCGCGTTCAAGAGGCTTTACGCCGTCATTTTTTCGAGCATCCCCATTTCGGCCGACGACATCAGGCGTTCAATGTCGACCAGGATCAGCATCCGCTCCTCGATGGCTCCCAGGCCGATCAGGTAATCGGTATTGAGCGCAGCGCCCATTTCCGGCGCGGGCTTGATCTCCCCCGGGTTGAGCGTGACGACATCGGAGACGCTGTCGACGACCATGCCGACGACGCGGTCCCCAATGTTGAGAATAATCACAACGGTGAATTGGTCGTAAGTCGGTGTGCCGAGATTGAATTTGATGCGCATGTCGATGATCGGCACGATAATGCCGCGCAAGTTGACTACGCCCTTTATGAAATCAGGGGCATTGGCGATCCGGGTAACACTATCGTAGCCACGAATTTCCTGCACCTTGAGAATGCTGATTGCGTATTCTTCATGGCCGAGCGTAAAGGCTAGCACTTCGATCGCGTCCAAGGGTTGGTGATTGTTTTTCATGGGATTTCCACTTCGTTCTGATTATTTTGTACTCAGGAGTCTCTACGGTGTAAAAATGAATAAGCCGCAGTGGATATGGACCTCTCGGCTTTTGCATAGCCCCCTCATTCACGGCATTGCCTTGTGGAAACGTATCAAGGTTTGTCACATGGCACAATAAAAAATTAATTAATTTAAATTAATGTGGTAATCCCCCGGCTTTGCCCTGAGGTTTATCCACATCTGTTGGCGATCGCATGAAATTGAGCCAATTAACATGAACATTATCGCCACCGGCTGCCCCCTACATCGACGCAAAGAAACACAGTAACAGTGTGATCTCTCAGCATTCAACGGGGTCAGGCACACACGAAAACGACGGGTCAATTCTTCGCAATCGTCAACACCTGCTAGGCCAAACAAAAAAGGGAAATGTTGAAATAGGAATCGCCAATAAAGCAATTGAGGCATTGTGTTTGCAGTTGCGTTAATGGGAATGTAGAGGCTCTATGCACCAGTGCTATGGATATGAGGCCGATATGCTCACCAACCATATGCCCGATTGTGCCGCCAAGCGTGAAGCCAATTGATTCTCCGCAGGTTCCACCGATAGGGGCAAGTTACTGCGAAAGCCAGCAGGTTTTAAACTCATACACACATCAATACGAGTGGAAGCGTATTTGCCAATAAGAAGCTTAATAGGTGAGCCTACGTTTTGGCGCAACTTATATAGTTCCCTTCATTTTGGCCGCTCATCGTTGCAGATTAGGCTGCTAGCCGTGCCGGCGCTGACTTTAGGGATGTTGACGATTGCGAAAAAATGACCCGTCGTTTTCGTATGTCTCTGACCCGGTTGAATGCTTAGGAGATCACACGGTTACTGTGTTTCTTTGCTTCGATGTAGGGGCAGACGGTGGCGATAATGTTCATGTTAATTGGCTCAATTTCATGCGATCGCCAACAGCCCACTATTGGTCACCGGATGTTACCGGCCATTAAATATTATGTGATCGATGCACTCCTCGACTGCGGACTTTTGCCGTGCCGCCTGAGGCGCCCTAGCCGCCGCGGTCGGCTCACACCGCGGCAGCCGACCGGCTTAACCGGTGAACAGGATGCTTGTGTCATTGAGGGCTGCGGTCGATGCCACCCATACATAGATACTTGATGACCAGATAGTCGTCCATCCCGTAGCGCGACCCCTCGCGTCCCAGCCCCGACTGCTTGACGCCGCCGAACGGCGCGACCTCATTTGAAATCAAGCCGGTATTGATGCCCACCATGCCGTATTCCAGCGCTTCGGCAACTCGCCAGATGCGGCCGATGTCGCGGCTGTAGAAGTAGCTGGCCAAGCCGAATTCTGTCGCATTGGCCAATTCGACCACTTCGGCATCGGTCTTGAAGCGAAATAACGGCGCCAACGGGCCAAACGTTTCCTCGCGTGCGACCTTCATGTCGGCCGTGGCGCCCGCCAGCACGGTCGGTTCGAAAAAAGTACGACCGAGTGCATGCCGCTGCCCGCCGGTCAATACTTGGCCGCCCTTGGCGCGTGCATCGGCGATATGCTCCTCGATTTTCTCGACGGCTGCAGCGTCGATCAGCGGCCCCTGCTGGACGTCCGCTTCCAGACCATTGCCCACCTTCAGTTTGCGTACCGCTGTGACCAATTTCTCGGCGAACGCGTCATACACGCTGTCGTGCACATATAGCCGGTTGGCGCACACGCAAGTCTGGCCGGCGTTGCGGTATTTGGAAGCCATTGCTCCTTCAACCGCGGCGTCCAGATCGGCGTCGTCGAACACAATGAATGGTGCGTTGCCACCCAGTTCCAGGGACAGCTTCTTGATGGTCGGCGCGCATTGCTGCATCAGCAAACGGCCCACTTCGGTCGAACCGGTGAACGACAATTTGCGCACGGTCGGATTGCCGGTCATCTCGCCGCCGATCGCCCGAGCATCGCCGGTAATGACGCTAAACACCCCAGCGGGGATGCCGGCACGTTCGGCCAGCACGGCGAGCGCCAGGGCCGAAAAAGGCGTGCTCTCGGCTGGCTTGACCACCATCGGGCAGCCTGCCGCCAACGCCGGTCCGGCCTTACGAGTAATCATTGCGGCCGGGAAATTCCATGGCGTGATCGCAGCGCATACACCGATCGGTTCCTTCACTACCACCAGACGTTTGTCGTTGGATGGGCTTTGCAGGGTCTCGCCGCTTACGCGCTTGCCTTCCTCGGCGAACCATTCGATGAACGACACAGCATAGGCGATTTCCCCCCGGGATTCCGCCAGCGGCTTGCCTTGTTCGGCCGTCATGAGGGTCGCCAGATCGTCGACGTTGGCCAGCATCAGGTCGCTCCAGCGACGCAGAATCGTACTGCGCTCCTTGGCTGTTTTGCTGCGCCACGCGCCTCGCGCGGCATCGGCTGCCTCGATGGCGCGACGTGTTTCGGCGGCGCCCATGTTCGGCACCCGCCCGAGCACCTCGCCGGTGGCGGGATTATGGACTTCAAAGGTGCTGCCATCGTCGGCACCGCACCACTGGCCGGCAATAAACGCCTGCTGGCGCAACAACTCGGGATCTTTCAACGAGAACATAGTGGTTCCTCAAAAAACAGTGGGGCCCCGTCCATGGGGTCGATGTGCCCGGCGATCAGGATTGATGTTCGGCGGAAACCGGTCGCGTCTCGCCGGTTTCGACCAGCGTACGCGTTGCGCTCGCCGACGCATAAGTCCAGAAAATCTTCATCGGCTTCTCGCTGGACATGTTACGGAAACGATGCGGCACATTCGGCGGAATCCACGTTGTGTCGTGCGGACTCAGCCGATGTTCCTCGCCCTGAATGTCGAGAATTGCATCCCCTTCCAGCAACATCACGCTCTCTTCGCAATTGTGGCTGTGAAACGGGATGGCAACGCCGGCGCTGAATTCCGTGATGCCGTTGATAAAGCCGCCCGCTCCGAGCGCTGGCGACACGAGCGGCGTCGTGCGGGCGCCGCCTCCCCTGTCGTAGCTCTTGAGTTCGTGCGGGCGAAGAATAGCGTGGCGTTGCGGGCTTGATGAGGTCATGGCGATCGATTCCAGTTAGAGGTGCGTCATAGAGGCCGGAACGAGCATGGGCCCGGTCCGACCGGTTGGGCGGATGAAGCTTTCAATGCCGGACCAGCTTTTCGAGGCCCAGTTGTTCGGCCATTTGATCAAGCTCGGCAGAGACTGCTGAGGCGATCGGGATGCCCGCGGCGGCGTATTCGCCACGCCGGCCATGACTCTGCTCGCCCGGCAGCCAGATGCGCTCGACACCCGGTAGCCGCTCGCTGTCGCGGATGTCGCGCACCAGCCGGTCGACGGCCTGTTTGAAGTCGGCCGGTTCGCCGAAGGCCTTGAGGTCGATCACCAGAATGGCCTGACCTGTATTGGTAGGCGTCGTGTGGTCCTGATTGAAATCGATCACGTCTCGCCCCATCGCGGCGCCATTCAAGGTGCCCGCCAGCAGGCCCACCATCAGCGCCAAGCCATATCCCTTATGGCCGCCGATCGGCAGCAGGAAGCCCTCGTGCGCGCGGGTCGGGTCCAGCAACGGCTGTCCCTGCCGGTCTATCATCCAGCCTTCGGGCATGAGCTCGCCGCGCTTGGCCTTTGCCTTGACCTTGCCGTATGCGGCCACCGTAGTAGCCATGTCCAGCACCACGGCCGGCTCGCTGCCGGCGGGGATGCCGATCGCAATCGGATTCGTCGACAGCAGCATTTCCATGCCGCCCCACGGCGGTAAGTGATTGGCGTTGCCCACGGCGAAATACAGGCCGATCATGTCATGCTCGATCGGCATGCGCGCATAGAGCGAGGCTGGTCCAGCATGATTGCTGGCACGCGTACCGACCCAGGCGACCCCGGTCGTGCGTGCTTTCTCGATCGCCAATGCGGCCGCATAGGACATGACGAGATGCCCCATTCCATTGTCGCCATCGACGACCGCCATCGCGGCGCGCTCGGTCGCTACCCGGATGTTGGGGCGCAGATTGATCCCGCCCGCCTGCAGCCGCTTCAGATACTGCGGCAGGCGAATCACGCCGTGCCCATCCGAGCCCTGCAGATCGGCCTGGGCCATCAGGCCTGCGACGGTGTCCGCGTCCGCTGCGGGCAAACCCGCATGACGTAGTACCGAGCCGATGAAATCCTCGAGGGACCCTACAGTGACCCATATCGAATCGTTATTTCGTTTCATTGTTTGCCGTGTGTCGGCTGGCTTGTCGCCATGCCCGTTAAGCCTTGAATGCCCATGCACTACAATGCTATCGTGATGCAATGAAATCGAGTCTAATGACGGCTGGAGACTGCGTCCAATACTCAATTTTTCAGCTGATATATCATTCTGCTATGTACAGACAGCAAGGACCATTTTCGTGAACCTGCGCGCCCTGAAGTATTTCGTCGCCATTGCGGATGCCGGTAGTGTGACCGCGGCGGCCGAGGCGATCGCCATTGCCCAGCCGGCGCTCAGCCGGCAACTGCGCGAACTGGAGAGCGACCTGGGCCTGCAATTGCTGCATCGCACGCCGCGCGGCGTGCGCCTGACCCAGGCGGGTGTCATCCTGTACGAGTCGGCAACCCGTATCCTCACGGAAGCGCAGCGCGTGCGCGAGCAACTGAAAGGCCAGCGGCATGCCGGGCAGGCCACCGTGGTGCTGGGCGCTTCGCCCACGCTGGCGCGTTTGCTGGTGCCGGGTGTGTTCGCGCGGTGCCAACGCTCGCTCAATGGCGTGAACCTGACGGTACGCGAAGCCTTCACTCCCGTCTTGCTCGATGGGCTGGAGCGCGGCATGATCGACATGGCGCTGGTCACCAACCCCGAGCCGGGCCGGGCGTTTACGATGCATGCGTTGCTTGGCGAGCCGTTCGCGCTGATCACGCCGGCGGGCAGCCGGCTTGGCTCCGCGATTTCGATCAGCCAGTTGGCGCACATTCCGGTTCTGATGACAGCATTCCATCGCGGTATCGTCGAACGCCAACTTGCCCCCCTGGGCGGCCGCCTGAACGTGCAGTCGGAGATCGATTCGATCGACTCCATTCGCGAGCTGGTACTCCAAGGCCAGGGAGCCACGCTGATGCCGGTGTCGGTGTTCAAGGAGCCGCGCGTGCGAAACCGGGTGACGATGTCGGAAGTTTCGGGCGTGCAGTTGAACCGCCTGCTGGTTATGGCGACCCGCATTGAGCGTGAGGAAAACGCCTGCCTGTCTGTACTCAAGGACCTGGTCATCTCGGAGCTCTCTCAGCTAACCCAGGCCGGCATGTTCAATTTCGCACCGCTCCGCCATCGCGCCGCGACCACGCGTGCCGCCGCGCCCTCTCCATGACGCCAGCACGTCCTGGGTCGGACCGCCCACGTTTGCGCAAGATCAATTGGTTTGTATATGGTTATCCTGAATCAACTTCTTATACGCCGCGAGATTGTCCTCGGTCATCTTGCCAAGTTGCGCGGGTGTTGAGCCCGTCGGTATCGCACCTTGCGCAATCAGCTTGGCGCGCACGTCGGGATTGGCAAGCGCCACTTTGATTGCCTGGTTGAGGCGGTCCACAACGTCAGGCGGTGTTCCATGCGGGGCAACGATCACAAACCAGGACGAAAAAATGAACCCCGGTGAGCCCGATGCTGAAACGGTCGGGACCCCGGGCGCCTGCTCAAGCTCGTGCTGCGAAGACACTCCCAGCAGTTTCAGATTTTTGCCGTCGACCAGGCTCTTAACCGTGGCCAGAGCGGAAAATCCCACCTGGGCTTCGCCGCTGGCAATGCCCACCGCGGCCGGTGTGGCGCCTTTATACGGCACGTGCAACATGTTCAGATGGTTGCGAGCGGCAAACAGGGCCATCGCGATATGCTGCGGGCTGCCGTTGCCACCGGACGCGTAATTGATTCCACCGGGCGCCGCTTTTGCCGCCGCGATCAGATCGGCTGCCGTTTTGTAAGGCAGCTTCGGGGTCGCGACCAAGGCCCATTCCAAAGTGGCCACCAGAGATACCGGCGCAAAATCGCGAATCGGGTCCCATGGCATAGCGGACTGTAAATTCGGCACCATCGTCAGGATGCTGTCGTTAAATGCACCGATCGTATAACCATCCGGCGCGGCTGTGGCAACGCGACCCGCGCCGATGACCCCGGAGGCGCCCGGCCTGTTTTCCATCACGATGGATTGGCCCAGTGCCTTGGACATTTCCGGCGCCAGGATTCGGGCGGCATTGTCGACGGCGCTGCCCGCTGCCAGCGGTATCACCATAATGATCGTCTTGTCCGGATAGGCAGCCAGGGCATTCCCGCTATATGCGGCAATGACGCATACGAACAGGGCACAGCAACGCATCAAGTTTTTCATATTCCGGTTTCCTCAGCTCGAAGTTCGTTATCCAAAGTGCGCTTCCTTATTCTGAAAGACACACCACCGCATCAGTATCATCGATCCGCCATGGCTTCATCGGCAAGGCCGTCAGTTGAAAATCGGCACGGCGACTTTCGGCGTCATAGTTTGACGCCCAACAATTTCGACGCGTTGCTACTCAGGATCGCGGTGCGCTCAGCATCGGTGAGTTCCGTCGCGAAGATCTGATCGACCGGATGTAGTTCCCATGGAATCGGATAATCGGTACCCAGCACGATGCGGTTGGCGCCGACCTGGGATATCAGGAATTTCAGCGCTTCCGGCGTAAACACCATCGCGTCGACGTAGATGTCGCGGATGTACTCGCTGGGCTTTTTTTTCAGTACGATGTCGGGATTACAGCCCTGGGGCGACACGAAGCAGGGACGATCCGAGCGTGCTGCATAGGAACCCAGGTAGCCGCCGCCGTGAGCCGCCAGTATTTTGAGGCCGGGAAATTTATCCAGCGTGCCTTCGAAAATCAGATGCTCCAGCGCGATGGTGGTGTCCAGCGGGTTGCCTATCGTGTTCGACAGCCAGCCATTACCCTGGTAGCGCTTACGCATTTCCGGCTGGCTTTGCGGATGGATGAACAATACCGCACCCAATTCTTCGGCCTTCGCCCACACCGGATGGAACTTGGGATTGGAAAAATCCTCACCGTTGACACTCGAGCCGATGGCCGCGCCGCGCAGACCTTGCTTGCGCACAGCATCCTGCAGCTCCTGGACCGCAAGATCGGGATACTGCAGGCTCAGGGAGGCAAACGCGGCAAAACGTTGCGGATACGCCGCGCACAGCTCGGCGAACTTCTGGTTGTGGAGCTTGACGATCGCGGCGGCCGTGTCGCGATCCTGTTGATACCAGAACGGGTTGATCGATAACACCTCCATATCGATGCCCATGCCATCCATGACGGCCAGTCGCTGTGCGACTGCGGCCTGGTCGTCGGCTGGAATGAACATTTCCGGTATGCCTTTGACCGGCGGGAGCACGTTTTTCGCGTCTTTGCCCATCAGCGCAATCGATTCGTGAAAGTAACAGTGCGCATGCGTGTCGATGGTTCTTACGCGCTTGCCGTTTATCATGACGGGCAAGTGCCGTGAGTCTGGACTTGACTGCGCCTGCACCGCATCCAGCAGGCCGCAGGTGCAAAACACGATGCCGCTGCTTGCCACGCCTTTCATGAAACCTCGTCGAGTTGTCACCCCTCGCCTCCTTTGTTGATATTGTTTTTTTAGGCCGCCGGATACGCTAGGTTCCGGCTGATATATTTTTAAAGCGATGCAGGTGCAGGTCTCCCTTGATGCAGGCGGGCGTGCGCGCGAGCAATGCCGGAGTATAGAAAAGCGTGATGTAGCGGGCCAATACTATTTTTTCTCGGCCCCATATCAATTTGCTCTTGGCCTGGAGCGAGCTGGGTGGTTGCCTTGAGGTCATGGTGCTCCAAGTGACATCGTTGTTGCCATGCGCAACGGCATACCCAAAGTACCAAGATTGCGAAGTATTAGTACTTGTTTGGGCGACGCGAAACAACCAACTTGGCCGTAAACAATTGCAACACATCCCCATGCTGATTGCGGGTCTCGCTGCGCACCGTGACCATGCCGCGATCTGGACGTGAACGGGATGGTGCAATATCGATCACCTCGCTCTCAACGTGCAATACATCGCCCGGCCGGGTCGGCTTGGGCCAGCTGATTTCGGCTCCCGTACCGATGATGCCGTCGGCCAACGGCATGCCGCTGGTGACCAGCAGGCGCATCGTGATCGCGGCTGTGTGCCAGCCACTTGCCGCGAGTCCGCCGAACAAGGTGTCTTTGGCCGCGTCCTCGCTCAGGTGGAACGGTTGCGGGTCGAATTGCGCAGCAAAGGCTTTGATCTGTTGTGCATCCAGTGCATGTTCTGCGCTGGTAAAACGGTTGCCGACAGCAAGGTCATCCAGATACAGTGTTGGACTTGGGGTCGGTGTGTTCGTGATTGCTGTCATGATGGCTCCTCGCTGCGTTTTAATAAAATTACCAACCGCCCCCGAGCGCTCTGAATGTCGCGACGGCCGCACGGGCGTCATCTGCATGCGCTTGGGTCAGTTGATCTTGTGCCGCCAGCAAAAAACGATCTTCATCGAGCACTTCCGTCAAGCTGACCGCCCCACCCTTATAGGCTTGTTCCGACGCATCGCGTGCGCGTTGATGGGCATCGACCTCGCGCACCAGTTCACGGCTTTGCTCTTCCAGTTGTACCAGTGTCATGATGGCGTTTTCGACATCTTCGGTGGCGCGCAACATGGATAGGCGATAGGCAATCAGTGCTTCCCTATTCGCGCCTTTGGCGCGCGCGACTTCTGCATCGATGCGGCCGAAGTCGAACAATCTCCAACGCAGGCCGAGACCCGCTGCGGACTGAACGCTGCCTGCCGTAAATAGGCCGGCAGCGCCCAGGCTGGTAAACCCGAGCAGGCCGGACAAGGACACCTTCGGATAATATTCCGCCATCGCCACGCCGATTTTAGCGTTCGAGGCGGCCAGCCGGCGTTCGGCGGCCATCACATCCGGGCGCCGGCGCAATATGTCGGTCGGACTTTCAGCTACGGCGATCGCCGGGATCACCGAGGTGTTGGCGGCCTGCACTAATTGCGCTGCGTATGTGCCCGGCTGCACACCCATCAAGACATCCAGGCGGTTCAACTGTTTTTCCAATTCGGTGCGTAAGGGCGGCAGCAAGGCCCGGGCTTCGGAGAGCCGGGCTTCTGCCTGCGCTTGTTCGCGCACGTTGGACAGGCCGTCATGCAAGCGGATCCCTACCAGTTCCAGCAGGCGCTCATTGATTTTCACCTGATTTTCTGTGAGCGCAATACGGGCCTGCGCGCCACGAATCCGAAAATACGCATCGGCGGCTTCTGCCGCCACCGAAATGCGCACGCCCACGTGGTCGGCTTCGGCCGCCTCTTCTTCGGCATTGGCCGCCTCGCTGCCGCGTTTCAAGCCGCCGGCCAAGTCAAGCTCCCAACTGGCGCCGACACCGACATCATAGGAAGTCTGCGTGCGCTCATAGCCGGGGAAGGTACTGGCGATTTTGCCGAGGGGACTGTTGAGAGACTGTTTCCCCCTGGTCGCATCACTCGTGAGATTGCCTTGCGGCAGACGCTGTGCGCCGACGCCAGCCGCGACGGCACGGGCCTGGTCGACGCGGGCAATCGAGGCCGCCAGATCTAGATTCTGTTGCAGGACGCGCTCAATGATGCCGGTCAGCACCGGATCGTGAAATCCTTTCCACCACACATCCAGGGCCGGCATGGGCGCCGCCGTTTGGCGCGCAGCGAGCATGTTGGCGTTGTGCAAGGCAGACAGATTGGTGTCGTCCGGTTTTTGATATGCAGGCCCGGCTGCGCATCCAGAGATCAATGCGCTCAGTGCCACTACGGCAGCGGCCAGAAGTTGCTTGCTCGCCATGTCTACCCCGTTCATTGGCGTACTCATTTGCGTACTCAGTTGCGTGCCCATGTTGTCATTTCCTCTCTAGAGTCAGATATTTAAATTTGTTACTTGCATTTCGATAGTTACTAGTTTAATGTACTAACTATCGAAATGCAAGTAACTTAAATTAATCTCAAATTAATCTCACAAAAGGGAGTCAATCATGACGGAAGAGGTAATCGCACTTAGCGCCAAACGCACAGCCAGACTAGGTAAAAAGCGCCTTGCCATTGGCGGCGTGGTACTTGCCGCCAGCTTTGGTGCGCTCTTATACGGCACCCACTGGTATACAACAGGACGCTTCCTGGAAGACACCGATGACGCCTATGTGGGCGGCGACGTGACCGTGATCAGCCCCAAGGTGTCCGGCAACATCACTGAAATAGCGGTCAGCGACAATCAAATGGTGCACGCCGGCGACGTACTGGTGCGCATCGACAACCGCGACTACGTAGCCGCTCTGGACAAGGCGAAAGCTGCGGTGGCCGCAGAGGAAGCGGCTCTGGCCAATATCGACGCGACCAGCCATTTGCAAGAAGCCGTGATTGACCAGGCCCGTGCCGGTATCGCCGCCACCAATGCCGAAACCAGCCGTGCCCATGACGACCAGAGCCGCTATCAGGATCTGTCCGCCAAAGCCGCCGTGTCGATTCAAAGCTTCCAGAAAGCCGATGCCGATTACAAGCAGGCGCTGGCCGGCGGCCAAAAAGCGCAGGCCAACCTGAGTGCCGCGCAACGCGAGATCGAGGTGATTGCGACCCAGAAGCAGAAAATCGTAGCGGCGCTGGCGCAAGCCGTGGCGCAGCGCGATCTGGCCGCGCTGAACCTGAGCTATACCGAGTTGCGCGCCCCGATCGATGGCGTCATCGGCAATCGCCGCGCCCGTCTTGGCGCCTATGCAATGATCGGTGGGCAGTTGCTGGCCGTGGTCCCGGCGCAAGGTCTGTGGGTGGATGCCAACTTTAAGGAAAACCAACTGGCCAATGTGCATCCGGGATCGCGCGTGAATATCACCGCCGACGTCCTGCCCGGCGAAGTATTCCACGGCCATGTCGCCAGCCTGGCGCCAGCCACCGGCGCGCAGTTCAGCATTCTTCCGGCAGAGAACGCCACCGGCAACTTTACCAAGATCGTGCAGCGGGTGCCGGTGCGCGTGGCGCTGGACGGCGAAGGCGCGAAACTGGGCAAGTTGCGCCCTGGCCTGTCTGTGACCGCCGAAGTCGATGGCCGCCCAGCCGACCGGAGCAAATCTTGAGCGCCGTTGCTGCTACCGCCGGGCTGGCCAAGTCCTCGCCAAACCTGGGCGAACTATCCCAAAGCGCCAAGATATTTGCCTTTGCCAGCATGTGCGTCGGTATGTTTATCGCCTTGCTTGACATCCAGATTGTCTCCGCCTCGCTGGCCGATATCGGTGGCGGCCTGTCGGCCGGCGTCGATGAAACCGCCTGGGTGCAAACCGCCTACCTGATTGCGGAAATCATCGTCATCCCGCTCTCAGGCTGGCTATCGCGTGTGATGTCGACACGCTGGCTGTTTTGTATCTCCGCTGTCGGCTTCACGCTCGCCAGTTTGTTGTGCGGCGTGGCCTGGGATATCAATAGCATGATCTTTTTCAGGGCGTTGCAGGGCTTCCTGGGCGGGTCGATGATTCCCCTGGTATTTACCTCCGCCTTCTTTTATTTCTCTGGACATCAACGCATCATCGCGGCGGCCACCATCGGCGCCATTTCTTCGCTGGCCCCGACCCTGGGACCAACGATCGGCGGCTGGATCACCGACAACTATTCCTGGCACTGGCTGTTTTTCGTCAACCTGGTTCCCGGCATGTTTGTCGCGGTGGCGGTGCCGATGCTGGTGCGTATCGACCGCCCCAACCTGGCCTTGCTGCGCGGCGCCGATTATGTCGGCATGACGCTGATGGCGATCTTTCTGGGCTGTCTGGAATATACGCTCGAAGAAGGGCCGCACCTGGGCTGGCTGGGTGACGACGTGATCCGAACCACCGCCTGGATCGCCGCGATTGCGGGCATCGCCTTCGTCTGGCGCAGTCTCGCGTTTGCCAATCCAGTAGTCGAACTGCGCGCCTTGAAAGACCGTAATTTTGCGCTCGGCTGCCTGTTTTCCTTCGTCACCGGGATCGGCATCTTTTCGACCATTTACCTGACGCCGGTGTTTCTGGCGCGTGTCCGTGGCTTCAGTGCGCTCGATATCGGCCTGGCAATCTTTTCCACCGGGGTGTTCCAGATCTGTGCGATTCCTATATATGCCTTTCTGGCCAAACGCATCGACCTGCGCTGGCTGCTGATGGCGGGTCTGATCGGCTTTGCACTCTCCATGTGGAATTTCATACCGATCACGCATGAATGGGGCTGGCACGAATTCCTGTTGCCTCAGGCATTTCGTGGCTTTTCACAGCAATTTGCGGTGGCTCCAACGGTCACGCTGACCCTCGGCGCACTGGCCCCGGGGCAGCTCAAGCAGGCTTCCGGCCTGTTCAATCTGATGCGGAATCTGGGCGGCGCGATTGGCATTGCGGTGTGCGGCACGATTCTGAATGACCGGACCAATCTGCATTTCCTGCATCTGGCAGAACACTTGAATGCAGGCAATGGTGCCATGAGCGATATGTTGCAAACGGCTGGCAGCAACCTCAGTGCCTGGGGACTCAACGCCACCGATGCACAACTGGGCGCCTTGAAACAATTGTGGAGCCTCACCATGCGCGAAGCCCTCACGCAAACCTTCGCCGATGCCTTTTTCGTCGTCATGGTGTGCTTCGCGATTACCACCGTATTGGTGCCATTGATGAAAAAAATTGCAGCACCCCAGGGCCCGTCTGCAGATGCCCATTAACCAATCAGCAGAGAGAGAAGTTGTTTTTTGACGCAACACTTAATTCACTTTTTAAAAGGAATCGCCATGAAAACCATTCGTCACGCCGCCCTCCTCCTGGCTTTTGCCGGGGCCGTCAGTGCCACCGTCCATGCCGCCGCGCCGATTGCCCTGTTGGGCGACGCGGTCCCAGTGTCGGCAGCCAGCCGTCTCATCACGCTGGACGCCAATACCCGTTACATCAATGTCAACGCGGGCGAGATCGTGCGCTTTCAGTATCGGGACAAGCAATTCGCGGTCAGCTTTAACGGCGTGCGCGATTCGTTTGAACTCAATCGCCTGGCCCCGGACGGCGTGCTCGACCATCCGATTAAAGCTTACGTCTCAAGAACTGTAGATGACCCAATGTAAGGACGCGGTAGAGCGATGTTGCCGGTACCCGGGCTGGCAATATTCGCCCGCAAGAAAGTTACTTGCATAACGATATCTACTAGTCTATCCTGACTATTATGTTGACGTTAAAGGAGTCATTTCATGCATCGCAAAAGTTTTAGCAATATGACCTGTCCGATCGCGCGTAGCCTTGAGCGCGTGGGGGAATGGTGGAGCATCCTCATCCTGCGTGACGCTTTTTACGGGATGACACGCTTCGATGAATTCCAGAAGAGCCTGGACATTGGGCCGAATATCCTAACGCGACGCCTGACAGCGTTGGTTGCCGAGGGCTTGATGGAGCGCCGCCAATACCTGGAGAAACCGCCCCGCTACGAATACGTACTCACTGAAAGCGGAAGAACGTTCAAACCGGTGATGATCGCTTTGTTGGCCTGGGGAAATGAGCAATTCACGCCGGATGGCGTAAGCGTCGTGTTGACCGATTTGCGCACCGGTGCAACGGTCGATCCCATCCTGGTAGACCGTGCAAGCGGAACACCGGTCACCGAAGAAAACTACGTGTTGGGCGCCGGACCGGCGGCCAACGACGGTGTTCGAAATCGCATGGCCTACGCGGCGCAAAAGCGCGCCGCGCCAGACAAAATACCGGATTTCCCGCCGGAACTGACGGCCTAGCCCGAGATCACTTGGACGAGCCTGATATAAAAGCCGCCACCGCATCCCTAAAGCGGGCGCTGCCGTACACCTCTTCAATCAGGTCTTCGTCATCAAAACGCTGTTCAACAACGATGCGACGCAGGCTTTCCTTCACCGCTTTTTGCGTGACCGGCGAGAGCGCGATCAGCCGCTGCGCTAGCGTATGGGCAGCCTGCTCCAGCGCGCCCTGCCCGCATACTTCGTAGACGTAGCCGCATGCCAACGCTTCCTGCGCCGCAACGTAGTCGGCGAGCAGCAGCATCTTCTTTACCCTGGGCACGCCGAATGCCGCTTGCAGCCGCGAGATGTTGCGTGACGACAGAGTGTTGGAGAGCGTCTTGGCGATGGGTGCGCCGAAGCGCGAAGCATCGCTGCAGAGCCGGAAATCGCAAGCAGTCGCCAACACCAGGCCGCCGCCCACCGCCCATCCGTCAATGACGGCTACCGTAGGCACTGCAATACGTTCCACCGCGTCGATGACGCGCTCGACTAAAGCCTCGTAGGCTACGCCATCGCGTCCATCGCGGAAATCCTTGAAATGCCCGATGTCAGTACCCGAGATGAAGGATTTGCCGCCGGCGCCGCGAAACAGGATGCAGCGCACGGCGGGGTCGCGCCCGCATTCTTCGATCAGCGCCAGCAGCGATTCATACATGGCGATCGTCATCGCGTTGTGGCGTTCGGGACGGTCAATCACAATCTCGGCCGCGCCCGACGGATGCACGATTAGTCTGACTGGCTCGGTAATTGGCATGTTCATGGCGCGCTCCCATTCCCGTTGATTTCGGCAAAAATTTCTGCGTTGTGTTCGCCTAACAGCGGCGGGTGGCGGCGCACCGTCTGCGGCGTGCCGAGCATCTTGACCGCAAAACCAATGTTCTTGACCTTCCCTTCGTTGGGGTGGTCGATCTCCATGCACATCTGGCGATGCTTGGCGTGCGCGCTCTCAAATGCCTCGGGATACGACAGGATCGGGCCAGCCGGAATACCATCGGCGAGCATGGCCTCGATCCACGCGGCACTGTCGCGCTTGGCGAATTCCTGCTCCAGCGCTTCGATCAGTGCCTCGCGATTCTTCAGGCGTAACGACACGCTTGCATAGTCAGGGTGGCTCACAAGGTCCGGGCGCTGCAGCAGATTGCACAGCTTCGTCCACAGTTTCTGGTTGGTCGCGCCCATCACAAAGTAGTCGTCGCGTGCCTTTACAGCCTGATACGGCGCGCTCATTTTATTGCTGGTGCCAAGCGGCGCCGGCGGCACTCCGGTGCCCCAGTAGTCCGACATATCCCAGACCGAGAAGGCCATCACCGAATCGAACAGCGAGGCGTCGATATGCTGGCCTTCGCCCGTTTTCTGTGCGCCGATATAGGCCGCAAGCAGGCCGTACACCGCGAACAGCGCGCAGCCGATGTCCGCTACCGGCACGCCGGCCTTGACCGGCTTTCCGCCTTTATAGCCGGTCACGCTCATCACGCCGGACATCGCTTGCGCCATGAGGTCGAAGCCAGGCCGCGATGCCCAGGGGCCGCTTTGGCCGAAGCCGGAGATACTGGCGTACACGATCTTGGGATTGATTTTTTTGATCGATTCATAGTCGATGCCCAAACGTTGCACGACGCCTGGGCGGTAGTTTTCCACGATCACGTCGGCGGTTTTGGCCAGCTTGTAGAAGAATTCGCGCCCTTCTTCGCTCTTGAGATCGAGCGTCAGTGAGCGCTTGTTGCGGTTCATGTTCAGGAAGCCCATGCTGTCAGGCCCCTTCATCTTGAAGCCCATTGCGCCGCGGGTCTGGTCGCCCTCCAGGGGCTCCACCTTGATCACGTCAGCGCCCAGGTCTCCCAGCAACATGCAGGCGAACGGGCCGGCCATGACCTGGCTGACATCCAGTACGCGGATGCCCTGCAGCGGTAGGTGTTTAGATTGTGTCATGTCGTCTCCGGTTAGTTGTTATGGCCAGAGTATCGTCTACTGATCAACCTGCCGCAATAACGGCGGGATCATGTCTGGTATCGCGCGTTGCGAAACCGGTTATGCAGGTTTGCGCAGCAGCTCGGCCACCACGTTGTGCAGGGTTTGTTGTTGAGCATGCCCCTCCACGCAGGAAAGAACGTAGCTGCGCTGATGCCAGTCGCCGCTTAGCTCGGCCGCGGCAAGCGATTCTTCGGGATGGAAACTGCGCAGAACCTCGGGCGGCATCAGGCCGACGCCCAGGCCGTTGCGGACCAGGGCCAGCATGGTGTCGAAACCGCTGACGGTGAAATTGCTGGGGAACTGCCGTCCACGACTGCCGTACGCTCGCTGTACCGCGGCCAAAACCGCAGAACCCTCGCCGAGGCTGACCACGGGGAGATCGAGGAATTCGTCAATGCCAACAGGTCCATCGGAAAACTGGAAATGCGAGCGGTTGTAGACCAGCACCAGCCGGTCCTCCTGGTAGGGAAACTTCGCCAGGTCTAAAAACCCGCTCTTCTTCTCATAGATACCCACGTCGATCACTTTGTCGCGCAGCAGTTGCTGCACGATCTTGCTGTTCTCCTCGACGATCTTCAGGGAGATCGCAGGGTACTTGCGCTGGATCGTTGCAATTTCGAGGGCGAGGAACTGGATGACGACTGCTTTGGGCGCACCGATGATAATGCGGCCGTCGAGGCCGTCATTGAGCGCCCGGGCGTCGCCTTCGAGGCGGTCGATGAGGTTGTCGATCTGCCGTATGTATTGCAGCAGTTTGATACCGGACTCGGTGATCTCGACGCCATGCGGCACACGCTTGAAGAGTTTGGCGCCGAGTTGCTGTTCCAAGTCCGACATGCGCCGGGACGCAGCCGCCACTGCCAGACTGAGTTTGTCGGCGGCCCGGGAAATACTGCCCTCCTCCGCGATGGCCAATACCAGTCTGACCGTCGTCGTGTCGAATTTCACTGTTGTTTTTCTCAATCAATAACAGCCGCGCAACCATCCGTTGGCAGCGCGGCTACGCCGCCAACCACCGGCACCATTTTGATCGCCGCCGAGGCGATTCGACACGGCGCCGCAAGTACGCCGCAACCAGCTAATGGCGTCAACACGCCAAGCATTAAAAAGAGTTTGAATATATTCATTACTGATGATTTTTACTTTGATTTCTAAACAGATGATGCAACACGCCGTCACTGCTGCCCTTGATTTTTTTGATAATGGTGATGCGTCCTTGGTGTTCAAGGAAAGTAAGGTCATCGCCCGGCTGAATAAGTAATCTGTCGCAAAGCTTTTTCGGTAGTTTGATCTGGCGTTTCTGGCTCAAGATCGACATAGTTCATATCCTTACTTAAACAATAATAGTTTCGATTTCCAGGCATTTTACGACCGAAGAATACCATCAAGGTAAGGAAACCACTTTCGGTTCAGCCGCCGTGACCAGCGGCCGAGCGCATTCGGCCCGCTGCTGCCCGCCCTTACTATCGCCGATCCGGTGCATCAGCGTGGGAGCGAGCACTTTGAGGATCTGTACTGTCAAGGCGCTGGTGAATTTATAGTCCGCCGCCTTGGGGCCGGCCACATAAGCCACTACCGTGCCGAAATAACGGTCGCCGATGTAGAACACAAAAGCCCCCGCGCGGCTGACCACTCTTTCAGAAACCATGCCCCCGCCCCTGGCGAAGGTTTTGAAGCGGTTGTCGCCTGTGCCGGTTTTGCCGCCCACCGGAATCTGCGTGCCGTCCGGCAGGGTGAAGGCGCCGACGAGCCGCTTGGCCGTGCCCATC
>DATMOE010000460.1:0-10481 GCA_035568435.1 Herbaspirillum sp.
CAGCCGCTGCTTGAGCGCTGTCACCAAGGTCGAGGTCAAACCGTCGGAGGGCTTGTCGCGCTCCATATCGATCAGGCGCACCGCCGGCAGTACCGCATCTTGCACTGCGCGCTGACGCAATTCGAGCTTACGGTAGCGTCCGGTCTGCGCATGCTGCCAGCTTTCCAGCGATGGCGTGGCCGAACCCAACACAATCGGAATATTCAATTGATGGGCGCGCCAGACCGCCAGATCGCGTGCGGAGTAGCGCAATCCTTCCTGCTGCTTATAGGACGGATCGTGCTCTTCATCGATCACGATCAATTTCAGATGCGGCAGCGAAGCCAGAATCGCCAAGCGGGTGCCGAGAACAATCCGGGCCTGGCCAAGATGCGCCGCCAACCAATGCAAAGTGCGCTCGCCCTCGGCCAGACCGCTATGCAGGCTGACCACGGCGACACCGGGAAAACGGGATCGCACATTGCCTTCCAGTTGCGGCGTCAGATTGATTTCAGGCACCAGAATCAATATTTGCGCGGGAGCATCATCGACAGCGGCGCGCGCCAAGATATCAGCCGCGGCCTGCAAATACACTTCGGTCTTGCCGCTGCCGGTGACGCCGTACAAAAGCATCGGCGCAAAACCTTGCGCATCGGCAATCGCCTGCGCCGCCGCTTTTTGGGCCGGGCGCAGCTCTGGCATATCGACCGGGCGGCCATCGTGCGCCATGCTGCGTGCGGCCTGTTTTTTGATAGCCCGATCCAGGCTGACCGCCGATTGCGCCCGCAGATTCTTCGGCAGGCCCGGCAAGGCGACTTCTCCCAGCGGGCGCTGATAATAGTCGGCAGCAAAACGGCACAACGCCAGCCACGCCGCCGACAGCGGCGACAATTGGCGGCGAATGGCGATGACATCCCTCAGCTTATCTTCCGCGACCTCGCTGCCGTTGCGGATGGCGATAATGATGCCGGCCACTTGGCGATGACCAAAAGGCACCAGCACCAATTGGCCGATTTCCGGCGGCGGCAGCGCATTTTCAGCGCTGCACCGGTAATCGAAGGTGATGTCAAGTGGTGTATCCAGCGCGACGTTGACGATGCAGGGTTCCACGAAGTTAATCTAAATCCTAAAGAGTTGGGCTAACTACCGGTTTAATAAACGCTTTTTAAGCTATCCACAGCAACTGTGGATAACTTTGTGGGTAACCGCCGCTTGACATCGCCGGGCTGAGCATTTATGCGGCTTTCAACAAAATGCTCAATTCCAAAGCAAAAAATTAATCCTTAAAAATCAATACCTTAGAAAACTAAAAAATGGCCATCTAAAATATTTCTAAAATAAAATCTTATTGCTCCGCACAAATTCATTATGTGTATAAGTTAGTGCAATCTGCATTTTTTGAAGCCAAAAACGCACCAAAAAAATTGTTGCTGTCAAGCATCTTGGTGCAGGTTTGCAGATATAAAGAGTTCTCATTTTATGAGAGTTTTCTCATGTGAAAAATGAGAAAACCAGCTAAGCCCCCGATTCTTAAGCTTTTTTTGAATCATCCACAGTAACTGTGGATAACTTTGTGGGTAACACCGGATTACCCTCTGGCTAAACCAGTATTTATGCGGCTCTTAACAAAATGCTACATAAAGTTGCAAATGTTAATTTCCAATAAAATCAATAACTTATGTCGAACTAAAAAGAATAGAGCCGGATTTCACGTAAAATTTCATTTACTTGATTGTGTGATAACTGTTTTGTGTATAAGTGATAGCCAAAACCAAATTAGGCTTGTTCACCTCATAGTTGCCGGCTCAGCCTGCTCAAGCTATGCACCGCATCCACCATGGTCATGACGGCCTCGGGAGGGGTGAATTGTGAGATGCCATGCCCTAAATTGAATACATGCCCGCTGCCGGCACTTGGCGGCCCGAACGATGTGAGTAATTTTTGTACTTCGGCACGAATTTGTTGCTCGCCGGCAAATAGCACGACCGGATCGAGATTGCCCTGTAACGCGACGCGATCGCCGACGCGACGGCGCGCCTCTCCAAGATTGACGGTCCAGTCAAGGCCGACTGCGTCGGCGCCGATGTCTGCAATTTGCTCCAGCCATAAACCGCCGCCTTTAGTGAAGACAATCACCGGAATACGCACGCCGTCTTTGTCACGTTTTAGCTGCGCCACGACTTGTTGCATATACGCCAGCGAGAAAACCTGATACACGCCATCGGCCAATGCACCGCCCCAAGTATCGAAAATCATCAGCGCCTGCGCGCCCGCATCGATCTGCGCATTCAGATACGCGGCAACCGCGGCGGCATTGATCTTAAGGATGTGATGCAGCAAATCCGGGCGATTGTAGAGCATGCTTTTAACGGTGCGATGATCGTCCGAACCGCCGCCTTCGACCATATAACAGGCCAGCGTCCACGGACTGCCCGAGAAACCGATCAAGGGCACCCGGCCATCGAGTTCGGTGCGGATCTGGGTAACGGCATCGAAAACATACTGCAAACTACCCAACTCTGGTGCGCGCAACGCCATCACTGCTTGCTCGTCGCGCAAGGGCCGCTCGAACTTGGGACCCTCGCCGTCGGCGAAATACAAGCCAAGTCCCATCGCATCGGGGACCGTCAGAATATCGGAAAACAAGATGGCTGCGTCGAGCGGGTAACGTGCCAGTGGCTGCAGCGTCACCTCGGTGGCGTAATTGGGATTTTTGGCTAGCCCCAGAAATGAACCGGCGCGCGCGCGGGTGGCGCGATATTCAGGCAAATAACGGCCAGCCTGGCGCATCAGCCACAGCGGCGTGTAATCGGTAGGTTGACGCAATAGCGCCCGGATAAAAGTGTCGTTCTTCAGGGGAGAAAATGATGGCATGGCGGAGATAAGATTCGGACGATAAGCTAAACGACTATTATCGCATTCAATCGCAGTCGAGTCGTTCTGCCTAGTGTTTGCTTATTTGATGAGCAAGCCCTTCAGTTCAGGCTTGGCAGGCGGATATTTCAATTTCATATCCTGCATGGCCGCCAGTACGATGCTGGCGATCGCAAGATTGCGATGGGTATGTGAATTGGCGGGAATAATATGCCAAGGCGCCGTATCGCTATCGGTGGCGTTGATCGCATCTGCATACACTTCTTGATAACGTGCCCAATGCTTGCGCTCGGCCAGATCCTGCTGATCGAATTTCCAGTGTTTTGCGGGATCGTCTACGCGTTGCTGCAGGCGTTTCTTTTGCTCGTCACTCGAAATGTGCAGGAAGAATTTAATCAATGTCGTGCCGGTCTCGGTCAGCATGCGTTCGAAATCGCGTATCTGCGCGTAACGCCGCTGGCATTCCTTATCGTCGATCCAACCATGGACGCGCGTAATCAGCACATCTTCATAATGGCTGCGGTTGAACACCCCAATTTCACCCGATTGCGGCACTTGCCGATGCACGCGCCATAAATAATCGCGCCCAAGCTCGACGGCATTCGGCGCCTTGAAATTCACGATTTTGATCCCTTGCGGGTTAACACCATGAAAGACGCTGCTGACGGTACCGTCTTTACCGCTGGTGTCGGTGCCTTGCAATACGATCAATAGCTTGCGGCTGGCATCCGCATAAAACATGTTCTGCTGCTCGGCAATCTGCGTAGTCAATGTAAGGATTTGTGCCTGATCGACGATTTTGTCACCGCTCGATAAGGGCTTGAGCGCAGCATCGGCGTCCTGGATTTTGAGTTTCGGCGCTGGGCGGAACTGTTTTTGGATTTTCATCGAGGCGCTTTCAGTAAAAACATTAGTAAGCAAAATCGGCAAACAAGTTCAGCACAGGAGCCCAATCAACAAGCACCAAGAAAAAAGGCAGCCGAAGCTGCCTTTTAGTGTACTGCCGGTTCAATGACTGTTGTTGCTTAACGCTTCTGACGCAATCTGTGAATTGCCGCCAATTGCGCAACCGCTGTCGCCAGCTCGCCTTGCGCCATGGCGTAATCGATTTCAGTATCGCGGCTGAGCAGCATTTCTTCGGCCCGGCGCTTTGCTTCGGTCGCTTGCGCTTCGTCCAGATCGGCGCCGCGAATCGCGGTATCGGCCAGCACGGTAACGCTATCGGGTTGTATTTCCAGAATGCCGCCGGCGACGAAAATAAATTCGTCATCCTTTTGGCCCGGCACCTTGATACGTACCGCACCAGGGCGAATACGTGTCATCAGCGGCGTGTGGCGGGGATAAATCCCTAACTCACCCGATTCGCCAGGCAACGCGACAAACTCTGCTTCGCCCGAGAAGATCGATGCTTCCGCCGAGACAATGTCAACGTGAATTGTTTGTGCCATGGCAATTCCTAGTTGATTTTCTTGGCTTTTTCAATTGCTTCTTCGATCGTACCGACCATGTAGAACGCTTGCTCAGGCAAGTGATCCAGTTCGCCGCTTGCGATCATTTTGAAGCCCTTGATCGTATCTTTCAGGGATACATATTTACCAGGTGCACCGGTAAACACTTCAGCGACGTGGAAAGGCTGCGACAGGAAGCGTTGCATTTTACGAGCGCGGGCCACCAGCAGCTTATCTTCAGGCGCCAGTTCGTCCATACCCAGAATCGCAATAATGTCGCGCAATTCCTTGTAACGTTGCAGCGTGCCCTGAACGGCGCGCGCTGTTTCGTAATGCTCTTGACCGACGACCAGAGGATCGAGCTGACGCGATGTCGAATCGAGTGGATCGACCGCAGGGTAAATACCCAGCGAGGCGATATCACGCGACAGCACAACGGTGGAGTCCAAATGGGCGAAGGTGGTAGCAGGCGATGGATCGGTCAAGTCATCCGCAGGAACGTAGACGGCCTGGATCGATGTGATCGAACCGGTTTTGGTCGATGTAATGCGCTCTTGCAGACGGCCCATCTCTTCAGCCAGCGTCGGTTGATAACCCACCGCAGAAGGCATACGGCCCAGCAGCGCGGATACTTCAGTACCGGCCAGTGTGTAGCGATAGATGTTATCGACGAAGAACAACACGTCGCGGCCTTCATCACGGAAACCTTCGGCAATGGTCAAACCGGTCAAGGCGACGCGCAGACGATTGCCCGGCGGTTCATTCATTTGACCGTACACCATCGCAACTTTGGATTTTTCCGGCTCGTCCAGATCCACCACTTTGGCATCGGCCATTTCGTGATAGAAGTCGTTACCTTCACGAGTGCGTTCACCGACACCGGCAAACACGGACAGACCGCTATGCGCCTTGGCGATGTTGTTGATCAATTCCATCATATTGACCGTCTTGCCGACGCCTGCGCCGCCGAACAGGCCGACTTTACCGCCCTTGGCAAACGGACACACCAGATCGATCACCTTGATGCCTGTTTCCAGCAATTCCTGCGATGGCGACAATTCGTCGTATGCCGGTGCCTTGCGGTGAATTGACGCTGTGTACTCATGGCTTACAGGACCGCATTCGTCGATCGGGTTACCCAGCACATCCATGATGCGGCCGAGTGTCGCTTTACCGACCGGCACCATGATTGGCTTGCCGGTATTTTGAATCATCATGCCGCGGCGCAAACCGTCCGAAGTACCGAGCGCAATGGTACGGACAATGCCGTCGCCAAGTTGCTGCTGCACTTCCAACGTCAGCTCCGAACCTTCCATTTTCAAGGCATCGTACACCTTGGGCATCGCGTTACGGGGAAACTCGACGTCCACCACAGCACCGATACACTGAACGATTTTGCCATCAGCCATTTTCGTTCCTTCAATATATATAAAATAAAATGTTGTTGAACGCTTGCGCGTTATTCAGAAGGCTTAGCGCGTGTTTTATTAAACAGCCGCAGCACCGCTCACAATTTCCGACAATTCCTTGGTAATGGCTGCCTGACGGGTTTTGTTGTAAACCAGTTTCAGCTCGCCAATCACGTTGCCGGCATTGTCGCTTGCTGATTTCATCGCCACCATGCGCGCCGATTGTTCCGAGGCCATATTTTCGGCTACGGACTGATAAATCAGCGCTTCTACATAACGCACCAGCAGTTCGTCAATAACAGTCTCGACATCCGGCTCATAAATGTAATCCCACGAATGCGCAGCGGGATCGGCTTCAAGGCGATCGCTGGTCAATGGCAGCAATTGCAGCAAAGTCGGTTCCTGCTTCATCGTATTGATGAACTTGGTGTAGACCAGATAGACCGCATCGAGTGCGCCTTCCTGATAAGCATCAAGCAAGACCTTTACAGGTCCAATCAATTTATCCAGATGCGGCGTATCGCCCAAATGGGTCACATGCGCCACGACCTTGGCGGAAATACGGTTCAGGAAACCCAAACCCTTATTGCCGATTGCAACTGCTTCGAGCGCATTGCCCTGCCCTTCGAGTTCGCGCATCTTGGTGGTCAGCAAGCGCAGCGAGTTGGTATTCATGCCGCCGCACAGACCTTTGTCTGTGGTGACGACAACGAAACCGACTTTTTTCGCCGACTCCTGCTTGACCATGAACGGATGCGTGTACTCCGGGTTGGCGCGCGACAAATTAGCGGCGACGCTACGAATCTTGTCACTATAGGGACGTGCTGCATGCATCCGGTCCTGCGCTTTACGCATTTTGGAAGCGGCAACCATTTCCATCGCCTTGGTGATCTTCTTCGTATTTTCTACGCTCTTGATCTTGCCGCGTATCTCTTTGCCTGTAGCCATGAGTTAATTACTCCTTTGCAAAGCCGGCAACTTTAAAGATGCACGCCATGCTTAATACGCGCCCGATTTTTTGAAATCGGCAACGGCAGTGGACAACGCAGCTTCAGCATCTTTATCGAGTTGTTTGGTGTCTTCGATTTTTTGCAGCAAGGCGGCTTGGTTGCGCTTCATATAGTCATGCAGACCAGCTTCGAATGACAACACCTTTTTGACTTCGATATCGTCCAGGAAGCCCTTGTTGACTGCAAACAAGGTACAAGCCATCAACGAAATCGACAGCGGTGAATACTGTGCCTGCTTGAGCAATTCGGTAACGCGTGCACCGCGATCGAGTTGCTTGCGGGTCGCTGCATCCAGGTCCGAAGCGAATTGCGCAAACGCAGCCAGTTCACGATACTGCGCCAAGTCGGTACGGATACCGCCGGACAGGTTCTTGATCACTTTGGTCTGCGCAGCACCACCGACGCGCGACACCGAAATACCGGCGTTGATCGCAGGACGGATACCGGCGTTGAACAGGGATGTTTCCAGGAAGATCTGACCGTCGGTAATCGAAATCACGTTGGTCGGAACGAATGCGGAAACGTCGCCGGCCTGGGTTTCGATGATCGGCAACGCTGTCAGCGAACCGGTCTTGCCCTTGACTGCGCCTTTGGTGAAATCTTCGACGTATTTTGGATTGACGCGTGCTGCGCGTTCCAGCAGACGGCTGTGCAGATAGAACACGTCGCCAGGATAAGCTTCACGGCCTGGTGGACGGCGCAGCAGCAGCGATACTTGACGGTATGCAACCGCTTGCTTGGACAAATCGTCATAAACGATCAGTGCATCTTCACCGCGATCGCGGAAGTATTCGCCCATCGCGCAACCGGAATAAGCCGATACGAATTGCATCGCAGCCGATTCGGAAGCCGATGCGGCGACAACGATCGTATATTCCATTGCGCCGTGAATTTCCAGCGAACGCACGATGTTCTTGATCGACGAAGCCTTTTGGCCAATTGCGACATAGATACAAGTAACGTTCTGGCCTTTCTGGTTGATGATCGCATCGATCGCAACCGCAGTCTTGCCGGTTTGACGATCGCCGATGATCAGTTCGCGTTGACCGCGCCCGATCGGCACCATCGAGTCGATCGATTTGATACCGGTTTGCAGTGGCTCGGAAACCGATTGACGGGCAATAACGCCCGGCGCGATCTTTTCGATCGGCGCAGTCAGCTTCGCATTGACCGGACCCTTGCCGTCGATCGGGTGACCGAGTCCATTGACCACACGGCCACGCAGCTCAGGACCGATAGGCACTTCCAGAATGCGGCCAGTACATTTGACCGTGTCGCCTTCGGAGATGTGTTCGTAGTCGCCGAGAATAACGGCGCCGACCGAGTCGCGCTCCAGATTCAGCGCCAGGCCGAATGTGTTGCCCGGGAATTCCAGCATCTCGCCTTGCATCGCGTCTGACAGACCGTGAATGCGGCAAATACCGTCGGACACGGAAATAACCGTACCCTGATTGCGAATCTCAGCAGTATCGCCAAGGCCTTGGATCCGGCTCTTGATCAGTTCGCTGATTTCAGACGCGTTGAGTTGCATACAAACTCCTAAAAATATTCTCTTCGCTTACGCTAAAGATCTGTGCAAGGGCTATGACTGACAATATTAAGCAGTTAAAGCGACATGTAACTGTTGCAGCTTGGCACGCACGGAAGTGTCGAGCACTTCATCGCCGATAACCACGCGTACACCGCCAATCAAGCTGCTATCGACGGCAACAGACGGCAGCAACTTGCGACCAAATTTCTTTTCCAGCGCGGCGACCAATTCGCTGACCTGCGCGTCCGACAACGCAAATGCGCTGGTGATCTCCGCATCGTCCGCACCTTCCTGTGCATTTTTCAGCACGTGAAATTGCGCAGCGATTTCAGGCAACAGCGTCAGACGGCCATTATCGGCCAGTGCCTTGACGAAATTTTTCGCTTCGGCATCGACAGGCGATTTCAAAGCGGCCAAAAACGTATCGGTCATTTGCTGCGTCGAAACGGCAGGGCTATGCACAAACGCCTGGACATCTGGATGCGCAGCTACATGCGCCATTTCAGAAACCAGATCAGACCAGGCCGCCAGCTTGCCGGACTGCGCAACACGAAACAGGGCTTCTGCGTAAGGACGGGCAATCGTTGCGATTTCAGCCATATTACAGCTCTGTTTTCAGTTGGTTCAGCAGGTCGGCATGCGCAGATACATTCACTTCACGCTTCAGAATCTGCTCGGCGCCTTTAACGGCAAGGTTCGCCACTTCACCACGCAAAGCGTCGCGCGCTTTGGTAACCTGTTGCTCCGCGTCCAGCTTGGCGCTGGCAATGATGCGGGCAGCTTCTTCAGAGGCTGTTTTCTTAGCTTCTTCAATGATCAGTTGGCCACGTTTTTCGGCGTCGCCGATACGCTTCTGACCTTCCTCACGCGCAGTTGCCATCTCTATCTGAATCCGCTTTTCGGCAGCAGCCAGATCGGCCTTGCCGAGATCGGCAGCCGCCAGACCATCCGCGATCTTCTTAGCGCGCTCATCGAGCGCCTTCGTCAACGGTGGCCAAACGAATTTCATCGTAAAGCCAGCGAGGATAAAGAAGACCACGAACTGCGCAAACAATGTTGCATTTAAGTTCACGGTAATTTCCTTTTCAGAATAACGTGTGCCGAAAAATTTTCGGCCAATCGGCTATGCCGTACGGATGATTACTTCGCGATGGCGATGAACGGATTTGCGAATGCAAACAACATGGCCAGACCAACACCGATCAGGAACGCTGCATCGATCAGACCAGCCAGCAGGAACATCTTGGTTTGCAGGGTATTCATCAGTTCGGGTTGACGTGCTGCGGCTTCCAGGTATTTACCGCCCATGAGGCCGATGCCGATACAGGCGCCGATCGCGCCCAGACCAATAATCAAACCACACGCCAAAGCTACAAATGAGAGGTCAGTCATGACAATTCTTTCAAGGTTAAAGTTAAAACAAAAAATTAAATCGAAATTGGGATAGTGACGCTAGCGGGATGGCTTAATGCTTCTCGTGTGCCTGACCGATATAAACCAGTGTCAACATCATGAAAATGAATGCTTGCAGCAACACAATCAGGATGTGGAAAATCGCCCATATCGAACCTGCAATCACATGGCCGATGAAGCCGAAGGCGGTCGCCGTCGAACCCAGCAATGCAATTAACAGGAACAACAATTCACCCGCATACATGTTGCCAAACAACCGCATACCGAGCGAAACCGTTTTTGCTGCGAACTCGATGACATTGAGCAGCAGATTGAATGGGGCGAGCCAAATACCGAACGGCGCCGCAACCAATTCGTGCAGGAAACCGCCGAGGCCCTTGATCTTGAGGCTGTAGTACAGCATCAGCACCAGCACGCCCAGCGCGATACCCATGGTGCCGTTCAGATCGGCAGTGGGCACCACGCGATGATGCGGGAAAACATGTTCGAGATTGAATATTCTGAATAGAGCGGAGAATAAATCGACCGGCAGGAAGTCGAGCGAATTCATCAGCAGAACCCAGATGAATACAGTCAGTGCTAGCGGTGCGATGAATGAACGGTCGCCGTGGATGACGGACTTGGACTGGTCTTCGACCATTTCCACGATCATTTCGACAAAAGACTGAAAACGGCCCGGGACGCCCGAAGTTGCCTTGCGTGCTGCAAGATACATCAGAAGACATCCAAGCACGCCCGTAAACACAGACCAGAAAATGGTATCCATGTTAAGGATCGAAAAATCGATGATTTTGACCTGATGGGCTGTAGAAAAATG
>DATMOE010000461.1:0-3272 GCA_035568435.1 Herbaspirillum sp.
GTGCGCAGTGAGGTAAAGAAGGGAGGTAGCCGAAGGCTGCCGGAATGACACGAACGAAGTACAACAGCCACCGGTAAATTGGCCGCCCATGGCGCTTCATCAGCGTTGCCCTAAGCCAGCTTCAGATCGTTTTCAAGCCGAACCCGTCTCGCTGATCAGCGCCAGCAAATGATCAATATCGGCCGGCTTGACGACATGATGATTAAAGCCGGCCTCTTTCGTTCTTTCCCTATCTTTTACTGAACCGTAGCCGGTCACAGCGATCAATTTTGTCCCGATAAATGCCGGCTCGCTACGCAACGCACGCGCGATTTCATAGCCGCTCATACCGGGCAAACCGAGATCGAGCAAAATAACATCCGGTTTATAGGCACGCGCTGCCGTCAGTGCTTCTTGCGCGTTACACGCCGTATAAGTTTTGTGTCCGTAGGCGCCGAGCAGTATTGCTGTGGTTGCCGATGAATCGGTGTTGTCATCGACGATCAGCACCGAGAGCGGCATCTCGGCCACGCGTGCGGCCGGCAGCCGCGCGGTTTTCTGCCCGCCGGCACGCGGCTCGGGAGCGTCGTTTGCACCCGGATCGGCCATCGGCAACGTCAGCTTAAAACAGCTACCGCAACCATGGCCGGCGCTTTGCACACTCACCGTACCGCTATGTAGTTCGATCAGCTTTTTCACCAACGACAAGCCGATACCCAAGCCATCCTGCGCCTGATCGGGCGTGACATCGCCTTGCGAAAACAGATTGAAAATGGTCTTGGCGCGCGCTTCCGAAATGCCGATACCATTGTCGTTGACGGAGATGACAATGTTTTGCCCATCCTTTTGCTTACCGCCCTTCATCTGCCGCTGTGCAATCCGCACGCCAATTACCCCGCCGCGAGAGGTATATTTTGCCGCATTGGTCAGCAGGTTATTGACTGCCTGCGCCAAACGCACTGCATCGCCGGCGACCCACACCGGCTGCTCTGCATACACCACCTCCAGCGCATGCTCACGCTCGATCATTAAGGGCATCGACGTTTCGATAGCGTTACGCACCAATGCATTGATTTCCACAGGCGCCACCTGCAACACAATTTTTCCCTGCGAAATGCGGGCGCTGTCCAGCAGATCGTTGACCAGACGGGTCATGTGATTGACTTGCCGCAAAATAACCTGATGCGTAAATGCGTGTTCCTCTGCATTTAACGGTGTCGGCTTCTGCATGATTTCAACGGCATTGCGAATCGGCGCCAGCGGCGCGCGCAATTCATGCGCCAGCGTCGCCAGGAATTCATCCTTGTGCGTGTCTGCGTCCTGCAGCATCTTTTCCGCCAGCTTCGAGGCAGAAATATCGCTGGTGATACGGGCAATGCGATAAGTCGCATTGTCTGCATTCTTCACCGGGAAAGCGCGATCGCGCACCCAACGTAATTTGCCATCGGGCAGCACGATGCGAAATTGCTCTTCGTAGGGGTGATTCTCAAACAGGCGATAAAAACTCTGTTCAACGCGATGGCGATCGTCTTGATGCACCGATTCCAGCCAGGCTTCCGGCATCGCTTCAAGCGCGTTGCGTGAAGCGCCCCAAATCAGATCATAGGCTTCGCTGACATAGAGCAGCTCACGATCGATCAGTGAACAAATCCAGAATACGTCATCGATGTTTTCCGCCATTTGGCGAAAGCGCTCTTCGCTTTCGCGCAAGCGTTCGGCCTTCTCTTCAATTTCGGCATACAGCGCGACGACGCCACGATTGGTATCCTCCAGCTCTTGCGTCAGCGCCAGCAAATCATCTTGCTTGGCGCGCAGCTCGGACAAGGTATCCAACAGCTCTCTGTTTTGCAGTTGTACTTCCGTCAAAGAATTGACCGGCGGCCTGGCGGAAACCTGCTCGACGATTTGCTTTAACCTGGTTGGCGTTGCGATGGCGCCTTGCGGCAGCGATTTGCGTAAAGTGATCACGGCGCCCCCGCCCCGTTCATCATGACAATCGCAGTTGTCCATCAATCGGCGCGCGCTGATAAGCGCAGAATCGAGCGCTGCGCGATGTTCGCTCTCCATGACGGTCGAATTGGCGCGAAATCCGCCGCCGCTGCTCCTGATCCGAATATCCAGCGACGGCGAGGCCTGATCTTTGTTGATGAGAAATTCGACCTCGCCGCCCGATGCATACGAAAAAGCATTGCGCGCCAATTCAGAGACAGCGGTGGCAATCCGCACCTGATCCTGCTGCCCGAACGCCAATAGCGAGGAGATATCGCGGGCGAACTGACGTACCGTCACCACGTCCTGCTCACTACTGATGCCGAGACTTGCAATTGTGATGTTCATCACATAGTCCGATCGTTGCGTTTCATGACCAAAACGGTCGCATCATCGCGCACCCGCGCGAAATCACGGAATAGCACACCTGCGATCAGTGCCGGATGGCAATATTGCAGCCCTGGATATTTATCGAGATCCCATTGTGTCGCAATACCGTCAGAGCACATGATCAGCAGCGCTTGCTCCGGCCAGACTTGCTTAAATTCCTGCACCTTACGCATATTGCTGCCGACGATGCCGGCGTGCGAAACCAATTGCTTGCGTCCGCCCGGTTCGACGATGATGGCGCTGATGTTGCCAATGCCGGCGAATGTCACCCTATCCGAGGCGACATCGAATTTAGCGACCGCGGCTGCGGCGCCGCGTGTCCCCTGTAGCGAGCGATGCATGGCTTCGATCAATGCCGCGGGGTTTAAGGTCGTCGGCGCAAGCGCCAGTGCACCAACCGCCGCGCCGGCGGCGATTGCCGCTTCCGGGCCGTGTCCCAAACCATCCACGACCAGAATGGTCACGCTATCGGCATTTGCTTGAATCGCCCAATCATCGCCGCATTCGTCTTCTCCCGCAACGGGCAGGCAGATGGCGCCATGTTGTATCACCGTTTCCTTGGCGTATAAGGCAGAAGCCTCGGCGGTGCCGTCAGGAAATAGAAAATTGCCGTGTATGCACGAATAAAACGCAGCGCCTTGACCCGGCGCCGAATAGGCATCGAAATCTTGCGAAAGCCGTCGGATGGCGCCCAAGCCGTTGCCGGCGGTACCGGCTGTCGAGATACCGTCACGCAAGCTTTGCGCGAGATTGACAATCCCTTTTCCGCTATCCAAGGCCACCATTTCAACCGCATTGCCGTTAGCCCGCGTGGCAGAGGTAATGAACAGCCATCCCTCCCCCGCGTGTTTCAGGATATTGGTTGCTGCTTCGGTGATGACGATGGCCAACTGACCGGCTTGCGTTTCATTGAA
>DATMOE010000462.1:0-2696 GCA_035568435.1 Herbaspirillum sp.
GGTACAGCTTGTTTTCACGATCGTTTTGCATCGTGTCCAGCACGGCGCGATGTCGGCCCCATAACAAGACTTGATGCCGTTTGGCCAGCGCTATTGCCAGCGCCGTACCCCATGCGCCCGCACCGAGAATGGTGATTTTCATGGTGGAGAGGGTCTCACTTCGCCGCAGCCCTGCATGCGTCAGCTACCCCAGACTTCGGTAATTTTGACGTAACCGCTTTGGCCGTCGCGGTGTTTGACTTTCAGCCAGCCGGAGACGGCCGGTTCGGCCACTTCCAGCAAAACATTCTTGTCGGCGCTGAAGACCACCGGGCTGGCATCTTGCGGGGCAGCGTGGATTTTTGCATTGGCGGCGGTCACCATCACGTTATGCTTGGCCGTTAGCATTTTGGATTGGACCCAGGACAAGCTGCCGACGGCATCCCGTACTTTGCTCCACTCGCCGTAGGTCAGCACGACTTCAACCGGCATGCCGCGCGGCGCGACGAAAACCCGGCGTCCCTTTTCGGACGGCGCGTCATACATGATGGCAGGCGCAGCGCCGACTGTTTTGTAATCGAGTGCATGCGCGCTGAAACTGACGGAAGCGCTTGCCAGCAGAAATGCCGAAGTCAAAAGACGGCGTGCAAGACGTGCGGATTTCATGCGTAAATCTCCTTCGGGTGACCTTCAATTTCCCTCGATCTGCGCACCGGCCGCAGCCCTTGCGCAGAGGAGTTTGATTGACGAACTTGCCTGAACTTAGTTGATGCTTAGTTGATGCTGGTAGACGCCGGCACGACGGTGCTGTCGGTTTGCTTCTCGACGAGCGCTTCCAGGCGCTGCTGATAAAAAACTTCGAAATTGACTTCGCTCAGATGAATTGGCGGGAAGCCCGAACGGTTCAGCAAATCGGCAATATTGGCGCGCAAGTAAGGGAACACGATGTTCGGGCAAGCGATACCCAGTAGTGGATCGAGTTGCTCGGTCGGGACATTGCGGATTTCAAAAATGCCGGCTTGCTTGCCTTCCACCAGAAAGGCGACTTTTTCGCCGATTTTTGCGGTGACGGTTGCCGTGACGGTCGATTCAAAAATGCCATCGGCCAGCGGTACCGCGCCGACATCCAGCGCCACTTCGATATTCGGGGCTGTCTGTTCCAGGAAAATGGCAGGGGAATTAGGTTGCTCCAGCGACATATCCTTTAGATAAACGCGCTGGATTTGAAATACGGGTTGTTCTGACTGCTGCTTTTCGTCCGACATGGTGAAGCCTTCGTAAGAGATGGAATTTAATTGAAGAAACTGTTGTGCAACTGCTTCTAAGGACGCAGCAGGGGATCGAGTTTGCCTGCCTTATCCAGCGCATTCAGATCGTCGTAGCCGCCGACGTGGATGCTGTCGACATAAATCTGCGGCACGGTCCGACGACCGGTTTTCTGCATCATGACTTCACGTTGCGACGGGTCGAGATCGATCCGAATCTTTTCGATCTCCGTGATGCCTTTTTGCATCAGCAGGCGTTCCGCCATAGAACAATACGGACACGTGCCGGTGCAATACATGGTGAGTTTAGCCGTGCTCATTATGCGGCGTTCTTGACGATAACCGCTTTGCCGCCAACCACCGGCAAAGCCTGGGCTTGCCATGCCGCCATGCCGCCGGCCAGTCCGAACACCTCGTTGAAGCCGGCTTTGGTCAGCGTGGCAGCCGCCTTGGGCGATTGTGTACCGGTCTGACAGACCACTAATACATTACGGGTTTTGAACTTATCCAGTTCGCTGACGCGTTTGGCCAGTTCCTTGGCCGGAATGTTCCTGGCTTCGCGAATATGGCCGCTGGCGAACTGCGCTTCATCGCGCACGTCGATAATAATGGTTTTGTTCTGATTGATCAGTTGGGTGGCTCGCAGCAGACTCAACTTGTTGCCGCGTTGTTGCAGGAACGGCAAAAGCAGCGCGCCGCCGGACACAATGACCAGTCCGATCAGAAAAATATTGTCGATAATGAATTTCACGGGATCCCAAGGGTTTAGATACAATCCGAGCATTATAAAATAGAAGCGGGATTGCTATTTGATTCCTGAGCAAGTAATTGACGCGCATTTCATAAATATCGGGCGAATGCAGGTTTTTAGCGGTATTCATGAAATGCGCTGTGATTTCAGGCGGAGGCGAATATGTTGCCTTGACGCAGCTTACCGGCCCGGATTTTCAAATAGGGCGAGGTTTTCAAGCTGATCGTCTTTAACCTAATTTATAACTTAACCTGAATTTGATCATGTATAAAATCGTATTGATGCGTCACGGTGAATCCACCTGGAATCTGGCAAACCGTTTTACCGGCTGGGTCGACGTCGATCTGACGGAACAAGGCGTGGCCGAAGCCCGCCATGCCGGCAAACTGTTGAAAGAGGCCGGTTTTACCTTCGATGCGGCCTATACATCGGTACTCAAACGCGCCATCCGCACGCTTTGGACCACCCTGGATGAGATGGACATGATGTATTTGCCGGTCGTCTGCGATTGGCGATTGAATGAACGCCATTACGGTGCGCTGCAAGGCTTGAACAAGGCGGAAACCGCTGCCCAGTATGGCCAAGAGCAAGTCATGATATGGCGCCGCAGCTATGACACGCCGCCCGATGCACTGGCGCTGAACGATCCGCGGACTTCGTTCGACGATCCGCGTTATGCCCATCTCAAGCGCGAGCAGATT
>DATMOE010000463.1:0-4172 GCA_035568435.1 Herbaspirillum sp.
TGCACTTTCCAGGCAACGCAGATCAAGCCACAAGGTGTCGTTGGCGATACGTCCAAGGACCGGCCGCGGCAGTTCGCGCAGCCGCTTTTCAATCCGCCCCAGCCCGTTTCCATGGCGTTGGCGTTGGGTACTATTCATGCGTAGTGACAAGCCAAAACTCGGCAACTGGTCGACCGGCAGCGCACCGCTGCCGATCTGGCTGAATAACGGTTCCGCAGCCACCAGATAAGCCGGCCCCAGCGCCTGCTGGAGCAAGGGCGCAAGTTTTTCTGCCTGAGCGCGCATGGCTGATTGGGAGCGTATCAGCAGCCGTAATGTGGTCAGGCGTTCCGGCAAAAATTCGGGGCTGCGATATAAGGCTAGGACCGGTTCCAATGCAGCCAGCGTCAGTTTCCCGACCCGTAGCGCACGCTTAAGCGGATTACGTTTAATTTTTTTGATCAGGTCGGCGCGACCGACGATCAGCCCGGCCTGCGGGCCGCCAAGCAGTTTATCGCCGCTGAAAGTCACCAGATCGGCGCCGGCGGCAATCGTCTCGCGCACGGTCGGCTCGCGCGATAATCCGTATTGGGCGAGATCGACCAGTGTGCCGCTGCCCAGATCGACCACAACCGGCACGTCACGGGCGCGGCCAAGCTGCGCCAATTGGTCAATTTCCACACTCTTGGTAAAACCCTGCACCGCATAATTACTGCAATGCACTTTCATCAATAAGGCAGTGCGCGGGCCGATAGCGTCCGCATAGTCGGACAAATGGGTGCGATTGGTGGTGCCGACTTCGTGCAGTTTGGCGCCGGCGCGGGTCATGATGTCGGGGATGCGAAACGCGCCGCCGATTTCGACCAGCTCGCCACGCGAAACGATCACTTCACGGCGTGGCGCCAGCGAATTGAGCATTAACAGCACTGCGGCGGCGTTGTTGTTGACGATGGTGGCGGCCTCGGCGCCTGTCAGCTCGCAGAGCAGATCTTCGATTAAATCGTCGCGGTCGCCACGCTTGCCGGTGGTCAGATCGAATTCGAGATTCATCGGCGCGCTCAGCGCATCGACCACGGCGCGAATGGCCACCTCCGGCAATAAAGCTCTGCCAAGGTTGGTATGCAATACCGTACCGGTCAGATTAAAGACTTGTTTTAATGGTGAAACGGCGGTGCGCGCCAAGCGTTCGGCAAGGATGGCGTTCAGTCCGGGAATGCCATCCGGCGCTGAAGTTCCCTTTGAAACATCCTCCCGTGCAGCGCCAACGACCATTTCTGCGCGCAACTCGCCCAGTAAGGTCCGCAGTGCCGCCAACGTCTGGGTACGGCCGTATTGTTCAATCAGCGGCGTGCACGATGCATCGGCGAGTATCCGTTCAACCGACGGCAAACGTGCGGCGAAGGCAACATCGCCCTCCTGCGCCGATGGCGAGATGCTCATACCGCACCGCTAAACCAGAGCAATGGATTGATGCTGGCGCGGATATAACCCTCTTCGGTGACCAGCACATCGAGCATCAGACTGGCCAGATCGTCGGCCAGCGGCTCAACCTCGTAGTCATGTTCCTGATTCACAATTTTCCGGTAGGTGAGGCAATCGTCGCAGGTTTCTGCGCGAATCACTTTTTGCGGGTCGTTGGCCTTGTTGACCAAGGGCGCAGGCACGTCGGCAGCCTCGGCATGGTCGACATCGCCGCGGCTATCCAAGCCCTGATAGGCGATTTTGGCGTTCTGCTCGCAGTTCGAGCACTTCACGCGCACCATATGCCACTCGCTCGCGCACATCCCGCAATGCAGGTAGCGATAGCCCTGCGACTGGCCGCCTATTCTGACCACGCTCGCTACCGGCTGCGAACCGCAGACGGGGCATACCGTACCGGTTTCCAGCGTGGGAACGTCCTTGGGCGATAGCTGGCTGGCCCGATACGTCCACCAAACTTGCAGTGCGGCAGCAACAAACGGCGCGTGTGCCGTCGCCTGTTCCGAAGCTAGCGCTTCGGGGCGTTGCGTCAGAACGGCATCGGCCAGCACGTCCAGCGCGGCATGATCGAGTGCGCGCAAGGCGGCAAGGATCGGAACCAGTTGCGGCCGCGATGCCGCCGTTGCGTCGAGCTGGGTCAGTAAGCGGTCGAAAATGGTGAGCCATAGCGGCGGCAGTTCGCCTTGCGGAGGCAGCAGCGGCGGCATTGCATACCGGCGCGCGTTTTCCAGGGCGGCCTGATCGGGCAGTATGGCGTCGGCAATACTCAGGGTTTGAATAACGGCATGCTGCGCTTCGACCAGATCGGCCATCAGCAGCAAATAACCGCTCAACGCCGGGTTGACCGGCGTGCCAATGATCTCGCCTGCGGCCAGGCGTCTCAGACGTGCGGCGCGCTGGACGAATAAGCTCTGCGCACTCGGCAGGCGCAGACGCTCAATACTGATGTGATCGAGCGATTCAATCTCACCGCGTTCAAGGATTCGTTGCACGGAAAACTTCCCTTCTAAAAAAAACAAGCCGCGACCAGTGAGAGCACTGGCGCGGCCTGCGAGAGCACTAGTATGCTGCCCCACAAATAACATGAATAAATGAATTGTCCATTTGGCAGTCAGGCAAGGCGGGAGGAGGCGTCATAGCGAGCTATGGCAACGACGAGCAACGCGGCATGGCGGCCAAATGGGCAATTCATATTCAGGTTATTTGTGGGACAGCATACTACGTGTGCTACTTTTTAATACTCTCTCTAATACTCTCTTTGAACCAGCGTGGGTGATGTTTCATAGCCCAGCCATAGGTCACGGTGCCGCGCATCATCGCGCCGATCGAACCCTTGATCCATAACGCCGCATAGATGTGCACGATAATACCTATAATCAGAACAAACGCGCAAACCGCGTGCAATACCGCCGCCATCCGAACGATGGTGATCGGAAAATAGAAGGCAAAGTATGCCCGCCAGATCACAAACCCCGATAGCAGCAGGCCAAGCATGCACAGCACCATGACATAGAACAACAATTTCTGGCCGGCGTTGTAGCGGCCGATTTCCGGCAGCTTGTCTTCACGGTTGGCGATCACGTCGTCGATCTGTTTGAGCCACTGCGTATCGCCTTCTTCAAACCGATTGTGATGCCAGAACCGCAGCACCAGAAACGCGAATGAAACAAACATGATGATGCCGCCAAAGGGATGCAAAATCCGCGTCCACTGGCCACCGCCGAACAGATCTGTCAGCCAAAACATCGAAGGATGGAATAGCGCCAGGCCGGACAGCGCCATCAACACAAACATAATCGCGGTGATCCAGTGATTGGTGCGATCGTTGGGCTCATAGCGAACGATCAGCGGCTCCGGTGATTGATGGTCTTTCATCACAGTTCTCCTGACTGACTTTCCTGGATCTTACGGGCGGCTTCCTGCGCTTCGAGTTCCTCTTCCGCACTCACTTCATTCGGGCCGACCCGGCTGTAATGGAAAAACGCGCCCACTGCAGCCAATGCAATACTCGCCATCGCCAACGGTTTGGCGACGCCTTTCCAGAGCGACACGAACGGACTGATGCGCGGATTGTCGGGCAGGCCATGATAAAGCGATGGCTTATCGGCGTGATGCAGAACATACATCACATGCGTGCCGCCGACACCGGCCGGGTCGTACAGACCGGCCTTGTCGAAACCGCGCGATTTCAGATCTTCGATGCGGGTTGCGGCATGCTCCTTCATGTCCTCTTTGGTGCCGAATACAATCGCGCCGGTCGGGCAGGTTTTAACGCAGGCAGGTTCCTGCCCCACTGCAACCCGATCCGAGCACAATGTGCATTTGTAGACCCGATGGTCTTTCTTGGATATGCGCGGCACGTCGAACGGACAACCGGCTATGCAATAACCGCAGCCGATACAATTTTCTTCATGAAAATCGACGATGCCGTTGGTGTATTGCACAATGGCTCCCGGCGCCGGGCAGGCTTTCAGGCAACCCGGGTCTTCGCAATGCATACAGCCGTCTTTGCGAATCAGCCATTCCAAATTACCGTTCGGATTTTCATATTCGGAAAACCGCATCACCGTCCACGATTTTTCGGTCAGATCACGCGGATTGTCGTAGACCCCGGTGGTGTCACCGATCTCGTCGCGTATATCGTTCCATTCCATGCAGGCCGTCTGACACGCCTTGCAGCCGATGCACTTGGACACATCGATCAGCTTGGCCAC
>DATMOE010000464.1:0-5622 GCA_035568435.1 Herbaspirillum sp.
CACACATCAGCGCCAGATCGCGGCATTCATTGGGCACACGCAAACGCATGCACAGCGCTTGCGTCAACCCGATACTATCGCCCTGCCCCAATCCCAAAACCGAAAAACGAATCGGCAGAGAATATCCCATGCGCGCCGTGAGATCGACGCTGGCCGCAATGGAAACAGCAGAAGGAACCGCAGAGCCCGCAGTTTCCTGCGACGCCCAGAGCGCATCGAGTTCCGGCAGAATGTGCGATAACGCGCCGCAGTCATGCAACACATGAAACATGCGCGACGGTTGCCGTTCCATCAATCCACGCGCCAGCTCTTGCCAGACCCGCTCCGGCACCAACGCATCGACTTCACCGGCCTGCGCCATCGCGCGCATCAATGCTGCGGTCTGCGGCGCGACGGTGAATTCGGTAAAGCGGGCGGCAAAACGCGCCACACGCAAAATACGTACCGGGTCTTCCACAAAGGCGTCCGAGACATGCCGAAAAACCCGTGCCCGCAGATCGGCGCGGCCACCGAACGGATCGGTCAGACTGCCGTCTGCGGCACGCGCAATCGCGTTGATGGTCAGATCGCGCCGGGCCAGATCCTGTTCCAGCGTGACATCCGCATCGGCATGAAACGTAAAGCCCTGATAACCGGGCGCCGTCTTGCGTTCGGTACGCGCCAGCGCATATTCTTCATGAGTTTCGGGATGCAAAAAAACCGGAAAGTCCTTGCCGACCGGTTTAAAACCCAGCGCCAGCATCTGATCCGGCGTGGCGCCGACGACCACATGATCCCGGTCCTTCACCGCCAGCCCCAGCAGACTATCGCGCACAGCGCCGCCAACCGTGTAGATATTCATCATTCGATTAGACTGGTGCTGCAAGTCATGCTTGCGCAGCGCGCTGCGCCGCCTCAGCTTCGGCCGCAGCGATCCAACGCGCCACCGCCGGATGCGCAGTCACACGCTCGACATAAGCCCGCAAAGCCGGCGCCAGCGAAACGCTGTAACTGCGGAAACGCATCACGACCGGTGCGAAAAACGCATCGGCAATCGAAAATTCGCCAAACAGATAATGATGGTGGCCGAACTCGGCCAGACAGTTTTCCCAAATTTCGCAGATGCGACCGATGTCGGCCTGCGCTTGCAGCGTGCGGCCCTGGCCCGGATAGCGGCCGGCAATATCCATCGGCATCGCGCTGCGCAAACCATTAAAACCGGCATGCATCTCGGCGCAAATGCTGCGCGCTACCGCACGCACAGTGGGATCGCGCGGCCACAAATCGCGGTCGGGAAATTGTTCTGCGGCAAATTCGCAGATCGCCAGCGAATCCCAAACCGCAATATCATCGGCCAACAATACCGGCACCTTGCCGGCAGCAGAGTATTGAGCGATGCGCGTGGTGGTATCCGGCTGGCCCAGTTTAATGATGACTTCATTGAATGGGATATCGAACGCCGCCAGCACCAGCCACGGCCGCATCGACCAGGAAGAATAATTTTTGTCGCCGATCACCAGCGTTATATTGCTTTTGCCGGCGGCGCGCAGGGAAGCGGCAAGGGTGGGGTCTAGTTCGGTACTTTGCATGGCGTCGGTTTCCAAATGAAAAGGCGTTGCAAATGCGCAGCATGAGATTCAATTCGATTCAATTTCATTCGAATTGCTATCTTTACGGCAAGTCGGCCGGCTCGGAACTCTTTGGCGTAATGATACCCAGCCGCGCTTTCAACGATTGCGGTTTATTTTCAAACAGCGCCGCATAATAAGTTGCGTTGGAAAGCACATTCTTGACGTAATTGCGCGTTTCGTTAAACGGAATCGATTCGGCAAAAATAGCGCCCTCGACCGGTTGCGTCAATGTTGCGCGCCAATCGCGCGGCCGGCCAGGACCGGCATTGTAGGCTGCCGAAGCCATCGCCTGCGAACCATCCAGATTGCCCAGCACCATATTCAGATAATTGGTGCCGAGCATCAAATTAGTGTCGACATCATTGATCTGATCTGCGCTGAAGCCGCTCAGACCGATTTTCCGCGCCACCCATCTTGCAGTCGCCGGCATGATTTGCATCAGACCGGAAGCGCCGACGTGGGATTGGGCGTTGCGGACAAAACGCGATTCCTGCCGGATCAATCCATAAACCCATGCCATATCCAACCCGAGCGGACGTACATTTTGCGTCATCTGATCCAGATGCGGCGCCGGGAAGCGCTGCGTAAAATCGATTTCGGTCTTGGTCCGGTCCGAGGTACTGACCATGCGGTCGAGCACGTCGTTTTGACGCGCAAATTCGGCTGCCGCCAGCAATTGCCGGTCATTCATTTTGCGCAATTCCCAATTCCATTCGCGCGACCCATCGAAGCGTAAATTCAGATCGTAAAATTTAAGTGCGCGGCGAAATCCGTCATTCTGTCCCATCACCGCCACGTCGGCCGGGCTCAGCGGCGCCGGGCTGGGCGGCACGACGATCTGCCGGCCCAGTTCTTCCAGCGCCAGTTGACCGTAAAAATTGGTCTGGTCGGCAATCGAGGAGAATTCCTTGCGGGCCGCCTCCGGTTTGTTCTCCGCTTTCAAGGCACGGCCGAGCCAATATATCCAGGCCGGATCGGCGCGCAATTGCGCCGGCATGGCTTCGATTGTGGTCCGTACCATGCCCCAATCGCCCACCCGCAACGCGCTGCGCACTTTCCACTGATAGCCATCGCCAGACAGCGGCGCATCTTTCGTTTTGCGCCAATAATCCATGGATTCAGGTTCCAATTTCGTGGCCGATTGCAATGCAATCTGGGCCCATGCCAATTCGCGCTCCTGCTTGCTCAGCCGCTCCGCGCCGGAGCTTAGAAACGCTGCTGCCTGCGCCGGATTGCTCTTGGCGATACGCCCCAATGCAATGATGTACAACTCATGCGCCGAACGTCCACGCCCAGGGCCGCGAGCGACCAGTTGCGCCGGTTTATCGATGGCCTGCTGCACGCTGGCGCCGCCGTCGGCATCATCGGTAAATATCGCGATGCGGCGCGCAATATCGGGCTGCCCAACGTTGATAGCCAAACGGATTTGCGCCCATAGATCGTCACCACTGAACTGCTCGTTTTGCACCAGCGTGCCGATCAGGCCGGTGCAAGCGTTGCCATAATCTTTCGGCGCGATCAATAACGTGCGCGCTTCGGCGGCGACTTTCTGGTTTTTCAGCGCGCGCGATGTCAACGCGTAGCATTTCAGTTGGGTGTCATCATCCAGCACAAATAGTGGGTATTGCTCGTCGAAGGTGGTCCAATCGCCGGCTTTGCCTAATTCCAGCAACCAGTCGTTGCGCAGACGATCGGCAATCGCGCTACCGTCATAACGCGTCAGAAAATCGCGAATTTCCGCCTGCGGCGCCTGTAAATCGCGTAGGCGCGGTTTTAGTTTGTAGTAATCGACATAAGAAGGAATGGCATAATCAGCCAGGCGCGGCGCCAATGCATTGACGGTATCGAGATCGCCGTTACGGGAGGCATCGCGCAACGCTAAAAAAAGATCGTCCTGGGTGCCCATCACCGCGATACGATTCTGCGATGCGGCGCCGACCGTAAAACAAAGCGTTGCACCGGTCAGACAAACAGCGGCCAGCAAATATTTTTTAAGCGACATGTTTACAACCTTTGGATAGATGCAATGGCGATCGCAATAAATAAGCAACAATAGAATGCGCAACGATCAAACCATTCAGATCAGGCAAGGATAGCACGCGATGCAGGCGCACCAAAGTGAAACAGATGAGGAAAAGATGGATAAAACACGCTTGCGCGAAGCCTTGTTGCGCGCCCGCCGCGCGCTCTCGCCGGCAGAGCGTGCAGCGGCAACAACGGCCATTGCAAATGGCGTAATGCGCTGGTGGGAAAGGTATCGGCCGTCATCGCTGGGGGTGTATTGGCCGATGCGGGGCGAGCCGGACTTGCGGCCCCTGTATCCGGTTTTACAGGCGCGCGGCGTGCAGTTGGCGCTGCCGGTGGTCGATGGCGACAACCAACCCTTGCGCTTTCTGGCATGGGCGCCGGGCGAGGCCCTGAACGAAGACCGCTTCGGCATTGCGGTGCCGGCGCAACAGAACGTAATACTGCCGGCGGCCTTGCTGGTTCCTTGTCTCGGGTTCAATGCGCAGCGCATACGGCTCGGTTACGGCGGCGGCTTTTATGACCGCACATTGGCGCAGATACCGCGTCCGATGACGCTCGGTATTGCCTATGCCTGCGCCGCCGCGCAGTTCGACGGCGAAGCGCACGATATCGCTCTTGATATGGTGCTCACCGAAAACCAGCTAATCGAACCCTGATCATCGATCTCTTTGGAGGTCTCTTAGTCCGCAACAACCAGCCGCTGCCAGATCGCCATGGTCGGCGCGGGCTGATTCAGCGAATAAAAATGCAGACCGGGCGCACCGCCGGCCAGCAAGCGCTCGCATAAGTCCGTCACAACATCGAGACCGAAGGCGCGGATCGACTCGGTATCGTCGCCGAAGCTGGCCAGCTTGAGCCTTATCCAGCGTGGAATCTCGGTGCCGCACATATCGGAAAAGCGCATCAATTGCGTGTAATTGGTGATCGGCATGATGCCGGCGACCACCGGCGCCATCACACCCAGTTTTTGCGCATCTTCGACAAAACGGAAATAAGCGTCGGCATTGAAGAAATACTGCGTAATCGCACCATTGGCCCCGGCCAGCACCTTACTGGCAAAATGCTGCAGATCTTCCTGCGGCGATTTGGCCTGCGGGTGCATTTCTGGATAAGCCGCCACTTCAATATGAAACCAGTCACCGGTTTCGGCCCGGATGAACTCCACCAGTTCATTGGCATGATGGAATTCGCTCGATGCCAAATCGATCGCACCGTAGCCGCTGGGTAAATCGCCGCGCAATGCGACCAGGCGTTTGATGCCATGCGCTTTGTAATCGGCCAGCATGGCGCGTAAAGAATCGCGCGAACTGCCGAGGCAAGACAGATGCGGCGCGGCATCGTAGCCTTCGCGCAGGATGTCCAGAACCGTGTCGCGCGTGCCTTGCTGCGTCGAGCCGCCGGCGCCGAACGTCACCGAAAAATACTTGGGCTGCAGTTGGCCCAGTTTGGCGCGCGCGATACGTAATTTTTCCGTGCCTTCGGCCGTCTTCGGCGGGAAAAATTCTATGCTGAAATTATGTGGATGCATTTCTTTTACGTGTTTCGTTTTATTTGTTTCTCAATAACAAAGTCGACAGCGCCCAGGACACGATGCTGTACAACAATGCACCGCCTACGGCAGAGCCGAATCCCGCGACATGGAAACCGTTCACCAAATGGGCAACCACCCAGAACATCAGACCGTTGATGATGAAAATGAACAATCCCAATGACAGCAAGGTGACCGGCAAAGTCAGCACCACCAACACCGGACGCACCAGGGTATTGACCAACCCCAGGATCAAGGCGGCGATCATCGCGGCGCCGAAACTATCGACCTGCACCGAATGCAATAGATAAGGCACAGCAAGTAAAGCAACGGCGTTCACCAGCCAGGTCAGCAATAACATCATGGGGGTCTCCTTGAAGGTTGAGCTATGGAGGCCTAATGCCCTTCAGATAAGAAAATTTACGTTTTGAGGTGATCCTTCGATACGGCCTGCGG
>DATMOE010000465.1:0-10138 GCA_035568435.1 Herbaspirillum sp.
CGCACCTCGGCGTCCAGCTCTTCTTCAAAACGCAAATCGCGGTTGGTGATAATGCCGACCAGCTTGCTGCCGTCGACCACCGGGAAACCGCTGATGCCATGCTGTTCGGATAAGGCGATCACGTCGCGGATTTTCATGGAAGGCGGAATCGTGATCGGATCGCGCACCACGCCGGATTCGAAGCGCTTGACCTTGGATACTTCGCGCGCCTGCTCTTTCGGCGTCAGATTTTTGTGTACGATGCCTATGCCGCCCTCTTGCGCCATGGCAATGGCCAGACGTGCTTCAGTCACTGTATCCATCGCCGCAGAGACGAGCGGAATGTTCAGCGAAATGTTGCGTGTCAAACGCGTAGTAAGGGATGTATCTTTTGGGAGGATGTCCGAATAAGCCGGAACCAGCAGCACGTCATCGAATGTGAGCGCTTTTTGAAGCAAACGCATAGTTTTTCCTATAGGCGCAAAAGCGAATTATACAGAAATCTGATTGGTGCGTGCCTACTCACCACATTTCATGAATAAATATTTGTTAAGGCCCGAATTTTCCCAGGGCCGCTGTGACAGTCAGCCGCCTTTGCGGCTCTTATGGCCCGCTCTGAGGCGGCGCGAATCTTTCGGGTCCGCAATCAAGGGCCGGTAAATCTCGATCCGGTCGTGCTCGCGCAAGATGGTATCCGGCGTTTTCAGTTTGCCGTAGATGCCGACTTTGCAGGCAGCGAGGTCAATCGCGTTGACCTCACGCAGAATGCCGCTTTGGATAATGGCCTGCTGTAATGTGGTGCCCTCGGCAACATCCAGCTCGCGCAGTATTTCCAGATCCGGCTCGGCGTAGCAGAGTTGTATATGCAGCATGGGGGGCACAGGAAGCGGTGGTAAATCAGCCATAAATCGCCTCCGCGCGTTTGCAGAACGAATCGACGAAACTGTTGGCGATCATGCTGAACACCGGTCCGATCACACTTTCGAACAGGCGACTTGAGAATTCGTAGTGCATATCGAACTCAATTTTGCAGGCATCGGCGCGTAACGCGTTAAACTTCCAACTTGCGTCAAAGTGTTTGAACGGTCCTTCCACCAGTTGCATCGTCATCGCCGTCGGCGGCGAATTCGTGTTTTCAGTGATAAAAGACTGACGCAATCCGTGATAATTGATGTTAATCAGCGCGATTAGCTTATGATCTTCCCGGCCCCGTATCTCTACACCGCCGCACCAGGGCAGAAATTGCGGATAATCCTCCACCCGATCGACCAGCGTGAACATCTGTTCAGCGCTATATCCGATTAATACCGTTTTATGTACGACCGCCATGAATTAAGTACCGTTTGATAGAATCGCAAAAGTGAAATTTTAACCGACCAGACCCGTTTTCCAGAATAGATGACCATAGTTGATAATAAAAAAGCGTTCTTCGATTACTTTGTTGAGGAGCGTTACGAAGCCGGCGTTGTATTGCATGGCTGGGAAGCCAAGTCGATACGCGCCGGTCGCGTGCAGTTGAAAGAAGCCTACGTAATCATACGCAACGGCGAAATATACTTGTTCGGTGCGCATATCAGCGCATTGGCCAGTACCTCGACCCACGTGCATCCAGAAGCGACCAGAACCCGCAAATTGCTATTGCATGCAGCGGAGATCAGTAAGCTGATCGGCAAGGTTGAGCGCTCCGGTTATACCTTGGTGCCGCTGAATCTGCATTACGTGCGCGGCCGCATCAAATGCGAAATCGGTCTGGCCAAAGGTAAAAAGCAGCACGACAAGCGCAATACCGAGCGCGAACGCGACGGCCAGCGCGAAGTTCAGGCTGCGATGAAAATTCATCGCCGTTAGGTTGGTTAGAACGCATTGATCAATCCTGCTTAAACCTTGCTCTACCGCTTGCACGGGCAATCCGCCTATCCTTGCCGCTTCTGCCCGCAAAATAGCGTAAAGTTACGTTAATATTCCGACCCGCGTCTTGCAAAGCCGATTTATTGAGGCATATTGATGTGAGATTTAAACGCCATTAAACCTCATATCCACGGGGTAACTTTTCAAGCGAGCACGAATTGAGTATGACGCACAGAGTTTTACTAATTGACGACGATAGCGAATTGCTCGATATCCTCAGGCAATACCTGGAACAGGAAGGTTTTCAGGTCGGTTTGGCGCATGACGGCGAAACCGGCGTCATGGAAGCCTCCTCTGGACGTTATGCGATCGCCGTGCTGGATCTGATGATGCCGCGCATCAACGGCATTGAAACCCTGCGCCGTATCCGCAATACATCCAATCTGCCGGTATTGATGCTGACCGCGCGCGGCGACGATACCGACAAAATCATCGGCCTGGAACTAGGTGCCGACGATTACGTTCCGAAACCCTGCACGCCGCGTGAGCTGACGGCCCGTATCCGCGCCATCTTGCGCCGCACTAATGCGCAACCGTCGACCGATACCTCATCGCCGCTGACTGTCGGCGCCTTGTCGATCTGGTCTGAACAACGCCGCGCCACTTGGGGCGATCAACCGCTGGCGCTGACCAGCAGCGAATTCAATCTGCTCGAAGTGCTGGCCCAGAATGCCGGCAAAGCCGTCAGTAAAAAAATCCTCTCGGAACAGGCGCTGGGCCGTCCACTGGCGCGCTTTGACCGCAATATCGACGTTCATCTAAGCAGCATCCGCCAGAAGCTGGGCGCCGCCACCGGCGGTGAATCGTGCATTCGCACGGTCTATCGCCAGGGTTACCAGTTCATCAAGGAGTAAGCGTTGGGGCGCCTGTTCTGGAAATTTTTCTTTTGCATTCTACTGGCCCAAATCACCGCGACTGTCGGCATCGGCAGCATTCTATGGCTCGAAGCACACAGCAACGATAAAAACCATTCCGATGTCGATGAGAGTCTGTCCGCTACTTATCGCGTGGAAGCCGCAGCAGCCACCCTGCATTTCGGCGGCGTCGATGCACTGCACCGCCTGCTGATGCAACAGAGCCGCCGTCCGATCTATGCGGTCGATGAACAGGCGCAGGAATTACTGGGCCGCCGGGTGCCTGCTGCCGCGCTGTTGCAAGCGCGCGCGCTGATCGCCCGGCAACCGGCGGTGGTAAAAGAGGAGCAGAGCAATGACGGCCATCGCTATTTGCTGTTCCAGGCGCCGCTGGGCGGCTTCGATGGCAGCATTCACCTGGATCGCGCTCAAGCGCTGCGTATGTTCGAGGGCCACACGGGGGTGGGCCATATTATGGAGACGCCGGCACGCGATCTGATCCCGTTCCTGCCTTTGATCGCCGCGATATTCGCGAGTCTGATTTTTGCATTTTTGCTGGCCTGGTATTTTGCACAGCCGATCCGTCACCTGAAACAGGCCTTCAATGATGCCGCAGAAGGCAATCTGGATCGCCGTTTGAGTCTGGCCATGGGTGGACGGCGCGACGAATTGTCCGATCTCGGCCGGGATTTCGATCGCATGACACAGAAATTGCAAGCGCTGATGATCAGCCAGCGTCGCCTGTTGCATGATGTATCGCACGAATTGCGCTCGCCGCTGGCGCGCTTGCAGGCATCGATCGGCCTGGCGTTGCAGCAACCGGAAAAAATGCATGAATCGTTACAGCGCATTGCGCGTGAAGGCGGCAGGATCGATAAATTGGTGAGCGAATTGCTGACGCTGTCAAAACTGGAGACCGGCGTCATGCATACGCGCATAGAAGCAATCGATATGCAGGATTTATTAGCCGGCATTATTGACGATGCGCAGTTCGAGGCCAATGCAAAAAACTGCAAGGTAGTGTGGCGCGCCAAGGTCAACGCATTGGTGGACGGCGATCCTGAGTTATTGCAGCGCGCATTGGAAAACGTATTGCGCAATGCGGTTAAATACAGCCCTGCGGATAATGAGATTAACTTGACCACCAAGCTGGACGAAACAGTAAAGCAATTAACGGTTTCGATATTGGACCAAGGGCCGGGCGTACCGGCATCCGAATTGAAACTGATCTTCGAACCGTTCTATCGCGGCAGCAATACCAATGCCAGCGGACACGGTCTTGGATTGGCGATTGCCATTCGCATCGTCGAAGCGCATAACGGCAGCATCATCGCCCGCAACCGCGAGCAAGGCGGCTTGAATGTCGATATCGTGTTGCCGCTCAGCGCAGCCATAACGCAATAATCGCCAGCACGCTCAGCACAAATAAAGCAAACAATACGCGCATTCTGCTGCGCAGTACCGAAACCGCGGCGATCAGTTGTGCATTCTGTTCTGCCAATGCATTGATCAAATCGCTGGCCGAGCGTTGTTCGGTTTCCAATTCGTCCACTCTGACAACCAGCCGGTTCATACTTGCCAGCGAGCCGTCGTAGCCGTCATCGGCTACCGCGCCCTCGCCCTCGCGTCGCCGCGCAGCGGCCGATTTTCCGGTGCGCGCCCATAGGCTTTTGGCGCCTTTGAGAACATCCGGCGCAGCAGCGGCGACATTGGCCCAGGGAATCAATTTAAAGGCAGCAATCCAGTTCAAACCCATAACGACCTTCCTCACAAAATAGTCGAGCGTGATCATCATAGACCAGCAAAAGCCGGCGTGGCGTTTTTACGATGGAACCTTGTAAAACATGGGCTTGTCTTACTGCGGTATTGGGTCGCTGCAATCGGGCCTGTTATGTGTAATCCATACCGTCATTGAACGCCCAAAATTATCCTAACCAAGGAGTTCCACCATGAGTATCAACCTGATGTTCGGCCCGGTCGTGTCCCTCATCGCGGGCGTGCTGATCCTGGCGATCCCGCGCTTGCTCAACTACATTATTGCGCTCTATCTGATCGTCATCGGCTTAGTCGGTCTGTTCGGCGCCGGCCATCTTCACTTGTAATTTTTATCGTCGCCGGGAGCGGCCGGCTCCCAGCGCAGCCTCACGCGCTCACCGTGCAGTTGCTGATGCGCACAGTCCATGCCGATGCCGGAGGCGAAGAGCAAGGTGTTTGCCGCGCCGAAACCGACAATCGGCAAATAAGGCCGTTCCCATGCTGGGATATCCATCACCTGATAATGATATTTGACACTTTTGGTCGGACGGTTAGGCGCCAGTTTAAGCCGTTCGCCCCCGCTGCGATAACGTATCCAGCAGCTCTGCTCGCGCAACCACTGCGCATCGATACCCGCCTCGTCGGACCCCGCCGGATCGAAATGCAGCGTCCCTTCAAAATCGGCAAATGCGATGCTCTGCTGCCCTGCCCAAACAAATGTCTGCGCTGCGATTTCACTGACATCGCGGTCGCGCCGCGGCGTCAGGTAGATACGGTCCCGATGACGCCGGATATGGCAGTCGGGATGTGTCACGCATAGCTGCGCATCGGCTTTCGCTTCCAGCAATTGCGTGCGCATTTCGCTTAACCATGCCGACGACGGCATCCGCATGCCGCGCACACCGAACCAATAGCGTAATAAATTATCGATACGATCGGCGTCAAGTTTTTTGACTTCAACGATGTCGAGACAATCGCCTTGCAGGCATTGCTTTAAGTCTTGCGCACCCAGTTCGATCAGCAGGCGTTGCGCAGATTGCGCATGACCGGCGGTACGCGTGAAGCGCTGCTGAAAACCGGGAAACAAGGCCGCCAATAGCGGCATGACTTGCAGCCGGACTGCATTGCGGGCGTAACGGGTATCGGTATTGGATTCATCTTCGACATACGCAACGGCATGCGCTTGCGCATAGTGCTCGATTGCCGAACGGGCAATGTGCAATAACGGCCGCGCCATGGTCAGATCGGCGCTGCCCAATAAGGTCGGCGCGATATTGGCCGCATCCATACCGGACAGGCCCGCAACGCCGGCGCCGCGCAACAACTGCAGCAAAACAGTTTCGGCCTGATCATCCTGGTGATGCGCTGTCAGCAGCCATTTTGCGCCGTGCTTGCGGCATAACGCGCCCAGCGCAGCATAACGGTGAAGGCGCGCGGCTTCTTCGACGCCGCTGCCGCTGTTGGACGCGCCGGTCAGATCGATCCGGCACGCTTCAAATGCAATGCCGCGCGCGGCGCAAATTTGCGCGCAATGGGCCAGCCAGGTGTCCGCGTTCGGACTCAGGCCGTGATGAATGTGGAATGCATGGAGGGTAAGGCCACGCTCGCGTGCATACAGCGCAGCGAGGTCGAGCAATACGGAAGAATCGATGCCGCCGCTGTAGGCCAACGCAACATCTGCACCGGCAGGAATAGCCAACGCATCTAATGCGTCGGCAAAGGCATCGAACATGACTTTATTCGGAAATCAATTCTTTGAATTTACCGTAGCTCATCAATTTTTCATGGCGTGCAGCGAGTAAATCCTTGGTTTTTACGCCCTGGAATTGACGCAAAGTGTCGGCCAGTGCACGCTTGAGCAGGGCCGCCATTTGCTTAACGTCCCGATGCGCGCCGCCCAGTGGTTCATTGACGATTTTGTCGATCAGGCCAACGGCTTTCAAACGGTGTGCGGTCAGCCCCAACGCTTCGGCGGCGTCGGATGCACGCTCGGCTGTTTTCCATAAAATCGATGCGCAACCTTCCGGCGAGATCACCGAATACGTCGCGTATTGCAGCATCAGCACTGCGTCGCCCACCGCAATGGCCAGCGCGCCGCCGGACCCGCCTTCGCCGATAATGGTGGCGATCAGCGGCACTTTCAGTTCGGCCATGACATACAAATTGTGGCCGATGGCTTCCGATTGTCCGCGTTCTTCCGCGTCGATACCGGGAAACGCGCCCGGCGTATCGACGAAGGTAAAAATCGGTAAATTGAATTTTTCGGCGACTTTCATCAGGCGCATGGCCTTGCGATAGCCTTCCGGTTTCGGCATGCCGAAATTGCGCAGCGCGCGTTCTTTGGTGTCGCGGCCTTTCTGATGACCGATGATCATGCAGGCCTGCCCGTTAAAACGCGCCAGGCCACCGATGATCGACAGATCGTCCGCATAGCTGCGATCGCCGTGCAATTCGTGAAAATCGGTGAAAATCTCTCTGACGTAATCCAGCGTATACGGCCGCTGCGGATGACGAGCAATCTGCGACACCTGCCACGGCGTCAGTTTGGCGTAAATATCTTTGGTCAGTTGCTGGCTTTTTTTCACCAGGCGATCGATTTCTTCAGAAATATCGACCGCAGAGTCGTCCTGCACAAAGCGCAGTTCCTCAATTTTTCCTTCCAGCTCGGCAACCGGCTGCTCGAAATTCAGAAACGTCGTTGTCGTTTTGTTCATCATGATCTTTCTATTGCTTGCTATTGGTGCACCGTTGCACCGCTACGCCATTACCCCGTAGAAACCGCATCCAGGCTACGCCACAGATACCAGGTGGCTACCGTGCGCCAGGGCTCCCAGTTGGCCGACACCTCACGCGCGTCGCTGCGCGATACCGGCTCACCGGAAAAATAATTGACGCTGATGCCTTTGAGCAACCCCTGATCGTCCAGCGGCAAAATATTCGGGCGGAGCAGATTAAATATCAAAAACATCTCTGCTGTCCAGCGGCCGATGCCGCGAATGTCAATCAACTCGGCAATCACATCCTCATCTTCCATCTCATTCCACAGATCGGCGTGCACCCGTTTAGCCTTGAAATGGTCGGCAAGATCGAGAATATACTCCGCTTTACGCTTCGATAAGCCGCATAGGGCCAGATTTTCACTGCCCGCCTTCAATACCTGAGCCGGCGTGCACTTAGGACAAGTCTGCAAAAACCGCTGCCATACGGCCTGCGCCGCCTTGACCGAAATCTGCTGCCCGATAATCGAACGCGCCAGTGTGGTAAAGATATCGCCGCGCCCGGTCAGGTGCAAATCGCCGAATTGCGGGATCAGCTTGCGCATGATGCGGTCGCGTTTCATCAGCTCCTGTTTAGCCTGTTCCCAATACACGGGCACGCCAACACCGGCTTCTGTTGTAATTATATTAGCCATCCGAACTACGACCTCCGCCATTGCGTTTGCCCGCCGGGCTTGTCTTCCAGCACGATGCCGGCAGCGATCAATTCCTGCCGTATGCGGTCGGCCTCGGCAAAGTTTCGCTCCTTCTTGGCGCTCGCGCGGGAGTCGATTTTAGCTTGAATATCCGCATCCGAATAGCCGGATTGCGCATCTTCAGCCTGTGCGATGCGACCTTGCAGGAAACTATCCGGTTGCCGCTCCAATAAGCCCAGCCATGCAGCCAATGCCTTCAGTTGCGCCGCCATTGCCGGCGATTTACTGCGGTTGACTTCGTTGGCCAATTCAAACAAAACGGCAATGGCGATCGGTGTATTGAAATCGTCATTCATCGCCGCAATAAAGCGCTGTGCATGGGCTTCCGCAAGATCCGGGGCGGCTTCTGCGGCAGGCACTTCCTTGAGCGCAAGGTAGAGCCGGGTCAGCGCATGCCGGGCATCGTCCAGATGGACATCGGCGTAATTGAGAGGACTGCGATAATGCGCACGCAGAATAAAGAAGCGGACCACTTCTGGATCGTATTTTTTCAATACGTCGCGAATCGTGAAGAAATTGCCGAGCGATTTCGACATTTTTTCATTATCGACCCGCACGAAACCGTTATGCATCCAGTAATTGACGAAGCCGTGACCGTGCGCACCTTCGGACTGGGCGATTTCATTTTCGTGATGCGGAAACTGCAGATCCTGACCGCCGCCATGAATGTCGAAATGATTCCCCAGTAGGTCACCGGACATGGCCGAACATTCGATATGCCAGCCTGGACGTCCCTGCCCCCAGGAGGATTCCCATTTAACCTCGTCCGGTTCCGTGCTTTTGGCCGCTTTCCACAAAACGAAATCCAGCGGATCGCGTTTGCCGGGATTGACCTCGACCCGTTCGCCGGCGCGCAGATCGGCGATCGATTTGCCGGACAGCTTGCCGTAGCCGGGAAAATTGCGCACGGCATAATTGACGTCGCCATCGCCGCTATCCGTGTCCTGATACGCCAGCCCTTTCTCGATCAATAATCCAATCAGGTCCAGCATTTGCGGCACGTATTCGGTTGCCCGCGGTTGATGATCCGGCGTTTGCACGCCGAGCGCGGCGGCATCCTCTTCCATGGCCGCGATAAAGCGCCCGGTTAATTGCTTGATCGTTTCGCCGTTTTCAACGGCACGCGCGATGATCTTGTCGTCGATGTCGGTGATATTGCGCACGTAAGTCACGGCGTAACCGCTGGCGCGCAACCAGCGCTGCACCATATCGAACACCACCATGACACGCGCATGGCCGAGATGGCAATAATCGTAGACCGTCATGCCGCAGACATACAGACGGACCTGTCCCGGGATAATCGGCGAAAAAAGCTGCTTCTCACGCGCAAGCGTATTGTATATTTTCAGAGTACTCATTAATGATGAATCAGGGGGAATCAATTGGAACGGCGGGAAAATGACAGGGCCGTATTTTACGCCAGCTTTTTTTATTCTAGCCAACCATCGCGTCTGGACAATAAGACGAATAAGACGATCGGCAAAACCCTTTTTGTGATGCTTGTTTGATAAAATGCATTTTTCCGTTCGAGTATAGCATTGATGAAAACCATGCTCTTTGCATCTTTTTACCGGTCGCCGGCGCCTCTGAGTCGCTTGGGGAGCAAGTCCATCATGCTGTCGCTGCTGCTGGCGGCCAGCGTTAGCCCGGCTCTGGCCAACACCGTTACGGATGTCAGTAAATTATTACGATCTAAACAATATGCAGAAGCCTTGGTGAAAACCGACGCCGTGCTCGCCAAGCATCCGCACGACGCGCAAATGCGTTTTTATAAAGGCGTCATTCTAGCCGAGCAAAATAAGACCGCCGAGGCAATTGTCATTTTCACCAAGCTGATCGAAGATTTCCCCGATCTGCCGGAACCGTATAACAACCTGGCCGTTTTATATGCGGCCAGCGGCCAGTATGAAAAAGCCGGCGCGACCCTGGATATGGCGATCGATACCAATCCAACCTACGCCACTGCTTTGGCCAATCGAAGCGATATCTATGCAAGGATGGCGAGTCAGGCCTACGAGAAAGCGCTGCAGCTAGAACCGGAAAAAAGCGCCAATCCGCCGCGCCTGGTGCTGGTGCGTACGCTATCGGGCAATCTCTCCGGCGGCACAGTGCCGAAAGCTATTGGAGGCCCTGCAATACCACTTGCCAAATTACCGCCATCGGTGCCGAA
>DATMOE010000466.1:0-7071 GCA_035568435.1 Herbaspirillum sp.
CCGATCCGAATGATTTCATTGTCAGCGTTTCCTACGCCACGCTCGACAGCGACGGTTTTCTGCTTTACGCCTTTGAAGTCGTCAATGAGAAATGTACATTGACCACGGATACCGTAGCCGGCACAAAGAGCGCCACGCAACCGCAGGATGATGGCCGCTAATGTCAATGGTCAATGTGTAATGATGCGCGGTAAATCAGATATCGCGCGGCCCGGTTTTATCTGACCGGCAGCCGGGATGATCGTCTCGCGGCCGGCGGCATCCCGCGCCAGATCAAGACGCGGCCCCAATACGGTATGCTCGCCTTCGGCAAAAATTGTATAAACGTCATCACCGCCGCCAATTGCCTGCAATACCTGATCGACCTCTACTTCCTCAGGCTCGGCTATCCATGTATTGTTGAGTGTATCCACGCAGCCCCATTTGACCTTCGTTACCAGATCAGAGCGTTCGTCAATTTCAACTGCCGTAATCGCATAAGTCGTCATCCAAGTCTCCGCTAAAAGAAAAAACCCAGGAAAAAACGGCATTCAGCCGCTCACTGTCGATTCGTCATATTAAACCCGGCAATACTGTTCATCCGCAATTGTCTTATTCCCGCATACGTGGCAGCGCCTGCAGCGATGTCGAGGCGTGGCCCAATGGATTGAAAGATTCCAGTTTTCCGTCATCGCCCACACGCACCTGATCGCCTTCATCCATCAAGCATGGCGCATCTTCATCGATGACATAGACTCGGCTGCCAGAGGCGATCAGCGCGGCAACCGCAGATGAATTGCGCCGCTCACCCGGCTCCAGCACGACATCACCGCGCTCGGGATTTGCGGGCGCCTCGAATGAATGAATCAGCACTTGCGATACCGATTGCCCGTCGTCCTCCAGTTGCACCTGCGTGATCCCGAAATGAAGCATATTATTCCTCCAAATAGCCTGTGTGAAGACGCGGAAACTGCGTGTGAAAACTGCGTGTGGAAATTGCGTCCAAAGGTTTCGGACAGCACCGCAGGATGGAAATTCCCGTATCGGTTTGCAGCGTGAATAATATTTTCGGCGGGACGAGGGTCAGGCGCTGTTCGAAACGGCGTTTTTCTGCTTGGATTTGATATTGCAGTTTTCCTTCAAAAACCGCAAAGCCTGCACATACTGCAGGTCATCCTCATCCAGCAACGCCAGTTCCGCCTCAGGCAAAAATTCGTCTTGCCACAAAGCAAGTAAATTATCTTTGATCCCAAATGGCGCCGCGTCCTTGATGAAGGTGGTCACCGCGGCGCTATCGAAGCCGTGTTCGCGTATCTGGCGGATGATCGTCTTGGCTTCTGTGGTGCTGATACTGGTCTTGGGCGGCACCGCTGCGGCGATGCACATAAATGCCGTCAAGCGCGAATAAGGATCTTCCTTACCCTTGGTAACCTGATGCCACTCTTGGGAGACAAACGCATCGAAATCGCCCAGATCGTCCTGCCCGCCTTCGGTGACGAAATAACGCGTCTGCAGATCGTTGAGCAATTGATCCAGTCCGGTCGCCGCGTTGAGCAACAGCGGCGCATCGTTCTTTTCAATATTGCGGCGTACCTTATCGACAATCGCGCGATAGGCCGTCGGCACATCGCTCAGAACGCTGGCGGCAATCTTGAGTTTTCCGGCCGCCAACGCCTTGCTGCGGATGCTATCGATCAACCTGGCAAACCGGATGCGGTCGGGAAAGGCATCGGCGCCGGCTGCGCGCAGCATCACCGCACTGCGGATCACGCTTTCCGCACTGACGAAATCGAGTTCGGCGCGATCCAATTGCGCATTATCGGTCAGCCACTGCGCCGCAGCGATCACCGCGGCAATCTGCTCGCGCGCTTGCAGTTCTTTGCGATAAGCGTTCAACGAAAACGGTTTGGCCAGCGTGTGCTCGTCCTGGAATTGCTTGACCGACTGCGTCTTGACGTCGCCGAACACGATGCTGTCCGGCATTGCGTGCAAGGCCTTGAGCATCTCATTGCCGCCACGGGAATGCGACAGAAACGTGTTGTCCCGTAGCGATTCGGCCGCTTTTTGCAGATTACCGTTGAATTGATGTTCCAGATACAGACTGATCAGATTAACGATCCGCTTGCGCGCATTTTCCAGATCGGCATACAAATGGCTGCTGCCGAAAAAGTCGGCTACCTGCACCGTCCCCTTGGCGCCATCGGCAATCATTTTCTGGCAATGCTGCCGGTCGATCACACCTTGCTGCATGCCGAATGACAGCACCTTTTCGAAAAAAGGACGCTTGTCGACAATGGCGACGTGATGATTTTGATCGGTCATGGCGTGGGAATTGGATGGTAAAACTAGTAAAACAGGCCACGCGCACTAGTGCGCCCTGATGCGCGCGGATAATGAACGATTGACGACGGCCTGCGGCGATTTATAGCGCCGACTCTTCGCCAGGCTCGACGGTCGGTTTTGGTTTGGGCTTGGCCGGCGCAGATGGCTTCACCGCCGCGGGCGTGCCTTCTTCATCCTGCTCAAGCGCGCTCTGCTCCTGCATTTCCAGCTCGGCCTCATGACGCCGGCGCTCCGCCAACAGTTTCTTCAACGGCGGCCAGATTTGCTCAAACATATCCGGGTGTTCGTGCTTGAGCAACCAGGTCAGCTCTTTCCAGTCATGATCCATCACCTCGGATTTATCGACCGCATCGCCGGCTTCGTCATGATTGACGTTGAACGTATCGTAGAGCGCAAAGTGGACCACTTCCTCATCGCGATCGGATAGATAATCGACCAATGCCTGATAACCGCCATCCACCTCGCCGATCGCCTCAAGGAACTCGCCGATCTGGCTATCGTTGCGAAACAATACTGCATTGATCATCCCGCGCAGGCGGGCATGCGTGCGGTCGGCGTACAACTTTTCCATTACCACGGCGCGGGCGAACTGTTCCGGCGTTACCAGCAAATTGACCACCGACTCTTTCGACGCATCATATTCGCGGATCACTGCCAGCAGATCTTTCGGCGGCAATGCTTCAAGCACTGCAACCAGGGCGTAATCGCCTTCGGTATCGGCTAGATTAACCAACGCATATTCAGCGCCCGCGATATCGCCGTCGCGTATCAGGCTGGCGGCTTTTACTACTAGAGAATTCGTCATGGACTTGCCGGTTTAAATAGAAAAATAAGAAATAAAGCGCGCAGAACAATGGCCCGATCACCCCAAGCGATCGAAGCCTTGATCGGCCAGCCAATCGGCGCCCTCGGCTTCCAGATCCTGTTCGTCATTATCGTCGCGTTCGACGCCTTCGATTGCATCGTCGGAAGTATCCTCCGGCAGGTTGTAATCGCCGTGATAATTGCCGTTGCTCTTTTCGTAAAGATATTCGAGGCACACGCAGATGCTCAGAAAGCGTTCGCCGTGGGGCTGCTTCAAAGCAATTGCCGCCAATTTCTCGGCCCAATCGGAAAATTGCACTGCATCCGCAAGCTGACTCCACGCGGGAAACTCATCCGGCTCGCACATCGCCAGCTCGGTAAGCGCCTGCCGATCGGAAAAATTCATACCGCCGTGAAACGCAACCGCCACCATTTCCGGGGCACTCTCGATCATCGACATCATCAGCCCGAATTGTTGGCGTTTGTCTTTCAGGCGCGACGTCAGGATGTCATTGCCCTCGGAATCGTTTTGCAAATCTTCCAATTCGGCCTGATAAGCCTTGGTCATATCTTCGAAAAAGCAGGAAAGCATCATTGCAGCACCTTGTGCATATAAGTGGTCCAGATCTGTTCGGCCGTTGCAACCGGGTTTTCCAGCAGACTGCGCTGCCGGTTTTCATCATATTGCCTGCGCTGCTGTTCATCGGACAACAGATCGTAAGCTTCCTGCACCTCGCGAAAGCGGGCAGGCGCATCCGGCGACGTATTTTTATCTGGATGAAACTCAGATGCCTTCTTGCGGTATGCGGTTTTAATTGCGCCCAAGGACGCATCGCTGTCTATGCCGAGTGCGGCGTAATAGTCCTTCATGCGTCCTTGCTCAGCGTGATACGTGAATAATACTGTAGATAATAGAGTGTTAAAACAGGGTGTTAAAACAGCGGGAAAATGAGCATACACTACCGCCCCTTGCAAGTCGATCCCGATACAGAATGCAAACGCTGTCGCTTACAAATAACACTGTACATAAACACAGCATAAAGTATCGAACCTATGATATCTTAAGCAGTCGAATGAGGCGCCCAATCGCGTGGGCGTATGCTACCGGGGGATATCATGATCAAGCAATGGTGGGAGCAACAATCCGAGAGTCTGGGCCACTGGATTTATCGCAAACGCCTGGCCGCAATGCAGCGCCGCATCCAGCAGCAGAAAGCCTTGTTGAACGGCTCAAAGAAACTGACGGCCGATGAAATGCATACGCTGCGTAGCGAAATTCTGCGTGACGTACAAGGCCATGCCACACCGGATCATTCCATGCGCAATAGCACTGAATAGTCAAATAGCCGAATAGAATGCCCCGGCCAGCCGCACAGCATTAAAACAGATCCACCACACCCCAGGTATGGCCGGCTTCCAGATCGGCGTCATCGATATCGATGCCCTCGTCGCCGGCATCGAAAATCTTGGTGCGTATCCGCGGACCGGGCACAATGCGCCCTTCTATCGTCCGATGCGCATATACACTGTTACCGGCATAGATCATATCGACCACTTCCAGCACATCCGATACGCTGGTGCCTTCGATGAAATGCAGACCATCGGGGTCCACTTCTCCCCAACGAACCTCCGAAATGCGCCCGCGCGCCTCATCCACGTGAATCGCAACAATTAAATAAACCGCCATAAATATTCTTTATAAATAATCAATACACGCGATCAATACGAATGATCGATACACATTACCGAAAAGCAAAAAACGCCGATTTTATTCGGCGTTCTCGCTGCAAAGCGTACTGTACAGCGCATTAACGACCGGCCTTCACTTGATCCAGAATCTGGCGCGGCACCGCTGCATAGTGTTTAAACTCCATCGTATAAGTGGCCCGGCCCTGCGACAGCGAACGCAGCGTGGTCGAATACCCGAACATCTCGCCCAACGGTACTTCGGCGCGCACAATCTTGCCGCCACCGCCGGCAATATCGTCCATACCCTGCACCATCCCGCGGCGCGACGACAGATCGCCCATCACATTGCCCGTGAAATCTTCCGGCGTTTCGACTTCCACCTGCATCATCGGCTCCAGTAATACAGCATCGGCGCGCTTCATGCCTTCTTTGAAGGCCAGCGAGCCGGCCATTCGGAATGCATTTTCGTTGGAATCGACATCATGATACGAGCCGAACGTCAGCGTGGCCTTGACATCGACCACCGGATAACCCGCCAGCACGCCGGTCTTCAGCGTTTCTTGTATACCCTTATCGACTGCCGGAATGTATTCCCGCGGCACCACGCCGCCCTTAACGGCATCGACGAATTGATACCCCTGACCCGAGGCCAACGGCTCCAGCGTCAACACCACATGGCCGTACTGCCCGCGCCCGCCCGACTGCTTGATGAATTTACCTTCGACACCCTCGACCTTGTTGCGTATCGTCTCCCGATAAGCCACTTGCGGCTTGCCGACAGTGGCGTCCACGCCGAATTCACGCAGCATGCGATCCACCAGAATTTCCAGATGCAACTCACCCATGCCGGAAATAATGGTCTGCCCCGATTCATCATCGGTATGCACACGGAAAGAAGGATCTTCCTGCGCCAGACGGCTCAGCGCAATCCCCATTTTTTCCTGATCCTGCGCGGTCTTCGGCTCCACGGCCTGCGAAATCACCGGCTCTGGAAAAATCATCCGTTCCAGAATAATCACATGATCAGGATCGCACAGCGTATCGCCGGTCGTCACATCTTTCAAACCGACCGCGGCGGCAATATCACCGGCGTAGACTTCCTTGATTTCATGGCGTTCGTTGGCATGCATCTGCAAAATGCGGCCCAGCCGTTCCTTGCGGTGCTTAACCGGGTTATAGACCGCATCGCCAGTGTTGACCAGCCCGGAATACACGCGGAAAAACGTCAATTGACCGACAAACGGATCGGTCATGATCTTGAAGGCCAAAGCTGAAAACGGCTCCTGGTCGGATGGATGGCGCTCTATCTCACGATCATCCTCATCGTGCCCGGCGATGGCCGGAATATCCAGCGGCGACGGCAGATACTGCACCACCGCATCCAGCAAAGCCTGCACCCCCTTGTTTTTGAACGCGCTGCCGCACAACATCGGCATAATTTCATTGGCGATCGTGCGCAGGCGCAGACCTTCGACGATTTCCGCTTCGCTCAATGGCGCACCGCTCAGATATTTTTCGGTCAACGCTTCGGTGGCCTCGGCCGCCTGTTCGACCATATGTTCGCGCCACTCCTGCGCCAGACTCAATAATTCAGCGGGAATCGCGCGGTACTCGAACAGCACGCCCTGACTGGCCTCATCCCAGATCACCGCCCGCATCTGGACCAAATCAATAATGCCCAAAAAATGCTCCTCGGCGCCGACCGGAATCTGGATCGGCACCGGATTGCCTTTCAGACGCGTGCGAATCTGCTGCTCAACGCGCAAAAAATCGGCGCCGACCCGATCCATCTTGTTAATGAACGCAATCCGCGGCACATGATATTTATTGGCCTGACGCCATACCGTTTCCGATTGCGGCTGCACGCCGCCGACGGCGTCATACACCATGACCGCGCCATCCAGCACGCGCATCGAACGCTCGACTTCAATCGTAAAATCGACGTGGCCCGGCGTATCGATAATATTGATCCGATGCTCCAGGAACTGCCCGCCCATCCCCTTCCAAAAAGCAGTGGTGGCCGCCGAGGTAATCGTGATGCCGCGCTCCTGCTCCTGCGCCATCCAATCCATCGTCGCCGCGCCGTTATGCACTTCACCGATTTTGTGATTCACCCCGGTATAAAACAACACGCGCTCGGTGGTCGTGGTTTTACCGGCATCAATATGGGCGCTGATGCCGATATTGCGATAGCGATCGATGGGTGTTTTGCGCGTCATGACAATACCTCTTGGTAAGTCTTCAATAAGCTTTAGA
>DATMOE010000467.1:0-16970 GCA_035568435.1 Herbaspirillum sp.
TGAGCACGCGCGATCAGTTGCGCGCTGCGTTCGTCGATATGCAGGGCGTGCCGTGCGTGCTGGAAAAAATGCTGCCGCTGGCCTATGAAATTTCGGTCTTGGTGGCGCGTGGCGCCGATGGCGAGGCGGTGGTTTATCCGATTGCGGAAAATGTGCATCGCGATGGTATTTTGTTCAGCACCACCGTGCCGGGGCCGAATGTTTCTGCGCAAAGCGCAGGGCTGGCGCAGGAGGCTGCGCTGGCGATTGCCGCCAAGCTGGCTTATGTCGGCGTGCTGTGCATAGAGTTTTTCGTGTTGCGGGATGGGTCGCTGGTCGTCAATGAAATGGCGCCGCGTCCGCATAACAGCGGGCATTACACCATCGATGCCTGCATCACCAGTCAGTTCGAGCAGCAGGTCAGGGCGATGACGCGTTTGCCGTTGGGCGATACGCGGCAGCATTCAGCGTCGGTGATGCTCAATATCCTGGGCGATATCTGGATCGATGCGAATGGACGGGAGCGTGAGCCGCAGTGGGATCGCATTCTGGCATTGCCGGGCGCGCATCTGCATTTATACGGCAAGACGCACGCGCGCAGCGGCCGTAAGATGGGGCACATTACCTTTGTCGCGCCGACGCTGGCACAGGCGCAACAACAATTTTCGCTGGCTTGTGTATTGCTCGGTATCACGTTGTAGTCCGTTGCGTCCGCTGTCGTTATTGCATTATGAATCCGCCACCATCCTCTTCTTCCTCTTCTTTATCCGCATCGCTGCAGCCGGCCGACATCGCTTTTGCAGCGCGACGGCTTGAGGCGGGCGGATTGGTGGCGTTTCCCACCGAGACGGTCTACGGATTGGGTGGCGACGCCGAGAATGCGCAAGCGATTGCCAATATCTACGCCGCCAAGGGCCGGCCTTCCAATCATCCTGTGATCGTGCATATCGCGCCGGAAGCCGATATCGCTTATTGGGTCAGCGCATTGCCGCTGCAGGCGCGGCAATTGATCGATGCGTTCTGGCCGGGGCCGTTGACCTTGATTTTGCCGCGTGCCGCGCATATCCCGGATGCTGTCTCAGGCGGTCAGAATACGATAGGCGTGCGTTGCCCGTCGCATCCGGTGGCGCAAGCCTTGTTGCGCCAATTCAAACAGGGCAGGGGCGGGATTGCCGGGCCGTCCGCCAACAAATTCGGTCATGTCAGCCCGACGACAGCGCAGCATGTGCGCGATGAATTTAACGGTGCCGATGCGGTGTTGCTGGACTATATCTTGGATGGCGGTCAAAGCCAGGTCGGTATCGAATCGACGATTCTGGATGTGTCGCGCGTGGCCACGCATGGCGTCGCATTGTTGCGTCCGGGGCAAATCTCCGCATTGCAGATAGCCGCGGTGCTGGGCGTCATGCCCAATGCGCCGGACGCCGCCGCGCCGCGGGCTTCCGGTACCTTGGATGCGCATTACGCCCCGGCCACGCCGGTGGCGCTGGTGGAGAGCCATCGTCTGGATGCCGTTGCCAGACAACTCTCGGACGCTGGTAAGACCATGGCGCTGATTCATTACCTTCCGCATCATGTTCCAGCGCGAGCATCGCTGGCATTACCGGCGGATGCTGCCGGATATGCGCATGATTTGTATGCGGCATTGCGTGCGATGGACGGCGCAGCGGCGGATCTGATCGTGGTGGAAGCGCCGCCTGAAGATGCCGCATGGCAAGGCGTGAACGATCGTCTACGCCGCGCCGCTTTCGATTCGACAGACTGGTTGGCCAGTCTTGTATCGCCAAAAAAATAGTTATTTTGGCCTGGCACTAGGAAGTTGCCAAAAAAAGACATTATCTACACAAGCGTTAGCAAAGCTGGCATAGTTACATGCGATGAATAGCACGCACGTTCTTTTTTTAAAATAGCACGCGTGTTTTTTTATTTGAATGGGGATTGAATAATCAACAGGCGAGACATTTTACTCGTCGAATATTTACAAGCATCCACTAAAAAAATCTGGAGACAAAGAAATGAAAAAACCGTTTAAAGCCCTGTCCTGCGCTGCCGCCCTGTCCTTGCTGGCGGCATTTTCTTTACCTGCCGCCGCGCAGAGCGCCGGCAGCAATGTCTTCGGTGTGGGTTGGTTCCATCTTGCGCCAAACGATTCCAGCGATCCGCTGTCATTCAGCCAACCCCCTATCGGCGCGATTCCCGGCAGCGGTGCGTCTATCGATAGCGCCGACACTCTGGGATTGGCGATTACCCATTTCTGGACCGATAACTTCGCGACCACGCTTGATGTGGGTGTCCCGCCACGCTTCCATTTGCAGGCGCAAGGGTCCGTTTTAGCATCGGAAGGCGTTACCCAGATCGGTTCGGCAAAACAATGGAGTCCTGCAATTGTCGCCAAGTGGTTCTTCGGTGATGCAGAAAGCAAATTCCGTCCGTTCATCGGTGCCGGTGTGACCTATGTCTGGTACACAGGCATTCAATTGACCCAGCCTTTCCAGAATGCGGCGACGCTTACACCGCAGTTCGGGTCAGTCGGAACGTCTTCAGCACATTTGAGTTCTTCGTGGGCGCCTGTCGCCAACGTCGGCGCATCCTATAATTTCGACAAGAACTGGTCGATGTCCTTGTCGGTTTCGTATATACCATTGAAGACCAACGCGGATATTACGACAACCGGTGGCCTAGCCGGTACGACGGTTGCGCACACCACTTTGACCATCAATCCGCTGATCACTTTCCTGTCGGTGGGTTACGCGTTCTAAAGAAAAATGTAAAAAAACACGCTATTTCGATAGCGTGTTTTGTGTAGTGAAGATAAACGACAAACCCGCCTTTCGGCGGGTTTGTCGTTTTCCAGCGTCTGGTTTCTGGTTCAGCGTTTCAAGCGTCGGTCGTTTTGACGAATTTCCCATTGTGAAATACCAGCCCGGCTTGCGGCTGCACTTCGCACTGTTCGACTTCTCCGACGAAAATCACATGATCGCCTTCTGGATAGCGGCTGCGGTTATGGCATTCAAACCAGGCAGCCGCGCCTGTCAGAACCGGCTGGCCGGTGCGGGATAACTGATAGTCGATGCCGTCGAATTTGTTGGTCCTGCGTTTGCCGAATCGCTCCGCCAGCGCCACTTGTTGCGCGCTCAGAACATTGATGACGTAATGCGAATTGCCGCTGAATGCATCCAGACTGGCCGAGGCATTGGCCAGACTCCATAACACCAGCGGCGGCTCCAGCGAAACCGAATTAAAGGAACTGGCGGTTAGGCCGAGAAAGCTGCCATCTGAGAGGCGGGTGGTGATAATCGTAACGCCGGTCGCAAATTGCGACAGCGCTTGGCGAAAATGGCTGGCGTCGAATTCACGGGATAACGCGCGCGGAGAACGTGTGTGCATCTATTGCCTGATCGAATCGAAATCGCTGTAAGGGTGCTTCAAAAGTGTGAATGCGTTCTAATTATGTTTAGACGGACAAATTCTCCCATATAAAGGGGTGTTTTGCGTTAAAGTTTGAGCACGGTAAATCTTTGGAGCAACGCATGGCAACGGCAATTCTGGGTGGCGGATGCTTCTGGTGTACGGAAGCTGTGTATAAGGAGGTCAAAGGGGTAACGGCTGTGGAGTCCGGCTATACCGGCGGTACTGTCGATAAGCCAAGCTATGAGCAGATATGCACGGGTACTACCGGTCATGCGGAAGTGGTTAAGCTGAGCTTCGATCCTGAGACGATTTCTTATCGGGAATTGCTGGAAATTTTCTTCACGATTCACGATCCCACCACATTAAACCGCCAGGGCAATGATGTCGGCACGCAATATCGTTCGGTGATTTATTACGATTCGCCGGAGCAGTTGGAAACCGCCAGGCATGTGATCGCTGAGATGGCGTGTGTGTGGGATGCGCCTATCGTTACCGAAGTGAGCCCTGTAGAGACTTACTTCGCGGCGGAAGATTATCATCAGGATTATTTTGAAAATCACCCATTGCAGGGGTATTGCGCATTCGTCGTGGCGCCTAAAGTCGCAAAATTCCGTAAATTATTTGCGGAGAAGTCTAGATAACTCCTAAGGCTGTAGACGTTGCTTGTTCCAACTGCTATCGGCATTCAAGGTATAGAGAATGCGATCGTGCAGCCGCGAGCGGCGGCCTTGCCAGAATTCCAATCGGTCCGGCACTAGACGATAGCCACCCCAGTACGCCGGGCGCACCGGGCGATCGCCATAGAGATGTTCGACATCGAGCAACTGTTGTTCCAGTGCCGCGCGGTCGGCCACCGGCGCGCTTTGTACAGAAGCGATTGCCGCCAATCGGCTCAATAATGGGCGGCTATTAAAATATTCTTCGCTTTCCGCCTCCGTGACGCGTTCTACGCGGCCTTCGATGCGCACTTGGCGCTCCAGTTCTATCCAATGAAATAACAGCGCTGCATAGGGATTATTTATTAGATCCTGCCCCTTGCGGCTGTCGTAGTTGGTGAACCAGGTGAAACCGCGCGCATCGATATTTTTGATCAGTACGATGCGCGACGAAGGACGATTGTCGGGCGCCACGGTACTCAGGCACATTGCATTGGCTTCAGGAATTTCAGCGGATAAGGCCTGCCCGAACCAGATCGAGAATTGCTCGATGGGGTTATCGAGCAGATCGGTTTCGGTCAGGCTCATCCGGCTGTAATCTTTGCGCAGATCTGCGATGGACATAGGCGCTTCTCGGCTTAGTTGGTCTTGACGGCTTCGACCTGAATTGCCAGTTTCACTTGCGGCGAGAACTTTGGCAAACCGAAATTCATACCGAAATCGGCGCGACTGAATTCTGCGCTGGCATCGGCGCCGCAACGCTCGCGTTTGGTCATGGGGTCTGGAACGCAGGTGAATTTATTGATTGTCAGCTTGACCGGTTTTGTCACGCCGTGCAGTGTTAAATTGCCTTCGACCTCAACCGGTTTTTTGCCGTCGAATTTGATCGATGTGCTGGTGTAGGTCGCGGTTGGAAATTGCAATACGTCAAACAAGTCCGCCATCTTGATGCGGTTGTTCAGAGCCGGCATACCGAAGTCGATCGAGCCGACATCGACCTTGATATTGATGGCGCCGGTTTTCGCTTCGGGATCCAATGTGACGTCGCCGCTGGTTTTGGTGAATTTACCGCGCCACGTGGAAATGCCCATGTGATCGGCCTCAAAACTCGGGTAGGTATGCGTCGGGTCGATCGTGTAGGTGTCGGCGGCGGCGACGGCCAGAGCAGGCGCAGCGGCGGCCAGCAGCGATAGGATGATCTGATGCAATTTCATGGCGATGTCCTTTTACTTTTATGGTGGGATGGGACGCTTGGGAATATCAGAAATGGCTAAGGCGGGCTACGGCGTAGTGACAACGTGGAATTTGATCAGCACTTCATCGGCGACGGTGTCGGTGTCTTTCCATTCACCTTCGCCGATATTATAGGTCAGGCGTTTAATCGGCAATGTGCCGTCGAAAACCTGTGCGGCGCCGTCTTTTTTGACGGTTAACGGAAAGCCGACATCGCTGGTTTTGCCTTTAATGCTCAGCTTGCCCGTGACGGTGAATTTACCGGGGCCTGCGCTTTTGATCGTGGCAGCGGTGAATGTCGCTTTGGGAAACTGGGCGGTATTGAACCAGTCCTTTTTCATGACTTCCTGATTGTATTGCGCATCGCCCAGATCGAAACTGGCAATGTCCATCTCTACTGTGGCTTTGGCGGCTTCCGGCTTGGCGCTATCGAAGTCGATTTGGGCATTGAATTTTTTGAAGCTGGCTTCAACCGGGACGTTGAGTTGTTTGAAAACGATCGTGACAGTGCTTTTGCCGGTGTCGACTTTAAGCGGTGCAGCCGATGCAGACAGCGCCGGCAGCGTCAGGCATAGCGTTGCGAGGCCGGTAGCGGCGGCATGCACAATTCGGTGAGATGTCATGTTCTGGCTCCTGGGATGAAATTAAGGCAACATGCGTTTGAGGATTTCGTCGCGGTCGATGAAATGATGTTTCAATGCCGCCAGCAGATGCAGGCAGACGCACACGAGCATTGTCATGTTCAGCACATAGTGGGCCATCTTCAGGATATCTGCCAGTTCCCGATTTTTGGCGATCAGAACCGGTAGTGGAAACAGGCCGAGATAGACGACCGGGACGCCTGCGGCCAGCGAATAAAAATAGCCGGTCAGCGGCACCGCAAAGATTAATACATACAACACTATATGCATCAGATGTGCTGCGCTGATCTGCCAGCGCGGTATGCCCGCCGGGTAGGGCGGTGCGGCGTGCGTCAGACGCCACAACACGCGCAGGCACGCCAGCGCCAGAATCGTGACGCCGCTCCATTTATGCCACGAAAAATACTTCAGCTTGGTCGGTGTGAGGCCGGGGATATTGACCATGACCAGACCCAGCGTGAAGGAGCAGACAATCATCAATGCGATCAGCCAGTGCAGCAGGATGGCCGTGCCGCTATATTTTTTCTTGGAGAACGGTCTCATGATTGTTTTTCTGGCGATTAATATTGCAAAGCACAGATGCGATCAGCGCAAACCATCGGTAACGGTAACGGCAGCGGCATGATCGATGTGTTCTTAAATGGCATTGGCCAGCGCTGTGGCGTAGCCGATGTAATTGTCCGGCGTCAGCGCCAGCAATTGTGCTTTTGCCGCCGGCGGAATATCGAGGGTATCGATAAAGTCGCGTAAGGCTTCTTTGGAAATGCCTTTGCCGCGGGTCAGCTCTTTTAATTGTTCGTAGGGATTTTCGATGCCGTATCTGCGCATCACGGTTTGGACCGGCTCGGCCAGCACTTCCCAGGTGAAGTTCAAGTCCTCGGCCAGACGCGCCGGATTGACTTCCAGTTTATTCAATCCGCGCAGGCAGCTATCGTAAGCCAGCACACTGTAACCGAAACCGACGCCGATGTTGCGCAGCACGGTGGAGTCGGTCAGGTCGCGCTGCCAGCGCGATACCGGTAGTTTTTCCGCCATGTGCTTGAGCAGGGCGTTGGCCATGCCGAGATTGCCTTCGGAATTTTCAAAATCGATCGGATTGACTTTGTGCGGCATCGTCGACGAACCGATTTCGCCGGCTTGGGTGCGTTGCTTGAAATAGCCGACCGAAATATAGCCCCAGATGTCGCGGTTCAGGTCCAGCAGAATCGTGTTGGCGCGCGCAATGGCATCGAATAGTTCGGCCATGTAGTCATGCGGTTCGATCTGGATGGTGTAGGGGTTGAATACCAGCCCCAGCCGTTTCTCGATGACGTTTTTTGAAAATGCCGGCCAATCGATTTCGGGATAGGCACTCAGATGCGCATTGTAATTACCGACCGCGCCGTTCATCTTCCCCAGTATTTCCACATCGCCGATACGCTTTACGGCGCGCTGCAGACGCGCCACCACGTTGGCGATTTCCTTGCCCAGCGTCGTCGGGCTGGCCGGCTGGCCGTGGGTGCGCGAGAGCATCGGCACCGCTGCATTGGCATGCGCGATTTCAGTCAGCTTTGCAATCAGGGCTTGCAGCGCCGGCAGCACGACGGTATCGCGTGCGGCTTTTAACATCATGCCGTGTGAAGTATTGTTGATGTCTTCCGAAGTGCAGGCGAAATGAATGAATTCAGATGCGGCAAGCAGTTCGGCATCTGCCGCGACTTTTTCCTTGAGCCAGTATTCGACCGCTTTCACGTCGTGATTGGTGACGGCTTCGATTTCCTTGATACGCGCGGCATCGGCTTCGGTAAATTCATTGGCGATCCGGTTCAGTAAGGCGTTGCCTTGGGCGGAAAACGGCTTTATTTCGGCCAGCCCCGCCTCGGATAATGCTTGCAGCCATGCAATTTCCACTTTGACCCGATGACGCATGAAACCGGCTTCCGACAGAATTGGGCGCAGCTTATCGGTTTTGGCGGCGTAGCGACCGTCGAGCGGGGACAGGGCGGAAAGGGCAGTAAGAGACATGATTTGAGGTAAGGGATAAAAACGCGGGTTGATCGAAGTAGTTGCACCGTAGGCAGAGGCGCCAATTGCAAAATGCGATTTTACCATTCGTCTTATACGCGCACGATTGTTGCGTGCAGTGTAACGGCGCGGCTGTCAAAGCTGCATTTGTGCGTGCTGCCGATGCTATAATCGCTGCCGAATTGTTATTCTGGATATTATGAAACTAATCGCTTCGCTTGGTAGCCCGTTTGTCCGCAAAGTACGCATTGTCATGGCGGAGAAGAAGATCGAGTACGAGCTCCTATTGGATGATCCATGGAGTGCGGACTCACTGATTCAGCAATCGAACCCGCTCGGTAAAGTGCCTTGCCTGATGATGGATGATGGCGGCGCAATGTTCGATTCGCGTGTCATCGTCGAATATCTGGATATTCTGACGCCAGTCGGTAAGTTGATTCCTGTCAGCGGCCGGGAACGCGCTGAGGTCAAGTGCTGGGAAGCGCTGGCCGATGGCATTGTGGACGCCGGTATTGCGTTACGTCAGGAGAAACAGCGCCCGACAGCGCATCAGAGCGAGACAGTGCTGAAACGTCAAAGAGGCAAGATCGATGTCGCGCTAAGGGCGATGTCGGAAGGACTGGCAGATAAGGCGTTTTGTGTCGGTACGCATTATTCGTTGGCCGACGTGGCAACCGGTTGCGCCTTGGGATGGCTGACTTTCCGCTTTCCCGACATTCCATGGCGCGAAGATTATCCCGCGCTGGCGAAGTTGGTGGATAAATTGTCTGAACGGCAGTCATTCAAGGATACGGTGCCGCAATAAGTTTAAATCGTTGAAATTAAAAAAGGGCGCAGATCGTATGATCTGCGCCCTTTTTTCATAGTCTTGAAGCCACTTAGCTTTCGATGATTTGTGCCTGGAGGTAATTCGGCAGGCCGACTTTTTCGATCAGCTCCAGTTGCGTTTCCAGCCAGTCGATATGCTCTTCCGTATCGTCCAGAATAATTTTAAGCAGATCGCGCGAAATATAATCGCCGGCTTCTTCGGCAGTGGCGATCCCTTCTTTCACTGTTCGTTGTGCCCCTTGTTCCAGTTTCAGATCGCTGCTCAGCATTTCCGGCGTATTTTCGCCGATCATTAATTTATGCAGTGCTTGCAGATTGGGCAGGCCGCCGAGCATCAGAATACGGTCGATTAATTTATCGGCGTGTTTCATTTCACCGATGGATTCTTCATATTCTTTTTTTGCGATTTTTTCCAGGCCCCAGTGTTTATACATCCGGGCGTGCAGGAAATATTGATTGATCGCAGATAGTTCGTTGGTAAGTTGCGCGTTGAGCAACTTGATGACGGATTTGTCGCCTTGCATAAGAACCTCTGTAATAGTTAGAGATGGAATTCGGCGCGGGGTACGTGCCGAACAGGGATCTTGCTTGCGGGAGTGAAACGATGATAGCGCAGCGTCGGAATTAATTCATTATCAATTAGCGGGAATCGTTCATGATTTCATTTCCCGCAAGAAATACTGATCGCCGAACAAAATAGCAAATAGCCTCTGCAAATGGGCGGTTATTCTCTATATTTTTAATGAAGTCTCAAATTGAATTAAGTAAATAATTTATTCTCCGACGCACAAAAAACAAAACCACCAAAAAATGGTGGGTTTTTGTAGCGATCTGAAAAATACTTTATTGAATTAGTATTATTTTGTTGGGTCGGTAACGAAACCGATCTTGCTTAATCCCCCGGTCTGGGCTGCCGCCATTACCTGCGCCACTTTTTCGTATTGCGTGGTGCGTTCTGCGCGTAGATGCAGTTCCGGTTGCGGTTGTTTCTTCGCTTCGGCGGCGATGCGCAGGTTCAGTTGATTCATGTCGATGACTTCGGTGTTCCAGTAGATTTTGCCTTGCGCATCGATCGATAAATCGATGTTTTGCGGTTTGACCGCATCCGGCTGATCGCTGGCCCGGGGCAAATCGATTTTGATTGCATGATTCATCACCGGAATAGTCATGATGAAAATAATCAGCAATACCAGCATGACGTCGACCAGCGGCGTTGTGTTGATTTCTGGATTGAAGTCGTCGTCTGAATCCGACAAAGATCCCATTGCCATTTTAAAGACCTCCGACGGCAGTCAATGTGGCGTTTTTCTTGTCCGATGTGTCATTGGCCAGGGCGCGTGAACCAGTGACGAACAACGCATGCAGATCGAAACCGAATTTATTCAGTTTGGCGATGGTGCTTTTATTGCCGCGCACCAACGCGTTATAGCCAAACGTGGCTGGGATCGCAACGGCCAGGCCGAGCGCTGTCATGATCAGCGATTCGCCGACCGGACCGGCCACCTTGTCGATGCTGGCCTGCCCTGATGTACCGATCGCGACCAGCGCGTGATAGATGCCCCACACGGTGCCGAACAGACCGACGAATGGGGCAGTCGATCCGACCGAGGCCAATATAGCCATGCCGGTTTGCAGCTTGGCGGAAGCATCGTCGATGGCTTGACGCAGCGACAATGTGATCCAGTCGCTGACCGATAGTTGATCGTGTAAATGGCCTTTGTGGGTGATGTGATGGCTCATTGCGTTGACGCCTGCTTTCGCTACTTCGGCGAATGGATTATCGCTACCCAGCGTTGCCACGCCTTCAGGCAGGCTGGTGGTATCCCAGAACGCATGGCCCGCAGCCGATGCGGCGCGATTCAGGCGAAATAGTTGGATCGCTTTGGTCAAGATGACGTACCAGGATGCAATCGACATAGCCACCAGCAGGACGGCAACGCCTCTGGTGATAATGTCGCCCTGATCCCAAAGGCTTTGTAATCCGTAAGGACTGACTTCCATGATGATTTCCTTCGATTGATGGATGACGTTAACTGTCGAGTTTGAAGGTAATGGGCACGTTGGCGTAAACCCGTATCGCCTTGCCGTCTTCGATGTAGGGCTTGAACAGCGCGCGCCGCGCAGCTTGTCTGGCGGCCTCATCGAGACGCGGCGAACCGGATGTTTTTTGAATATCGACGCTTTCTGCGCGTCCTTTTTCATTCACCAATACGTGCAATATTACGGTGCCTTCTTCGCTCATGCGCTTTGAAGCTGCAGGATATTCTACCTGCGGCTTTTGAATATACTCCACGCCGGAAGTAACGGTCTTTGGTACGGCCGGCGTCGCTGGTGTGGCTGGTGTCACTTCGGGCGGCGCTGCCGGCTGCGGTGGGGTCGGTGGTGCTGTAACGGCGGTAGGAGACGGGATGTTCAGCACCGGCAGTGGTGGCGCTACGCTTTTTTTAACGATCGGGGCGATCTTGGGTTTCGGTGTTTCTTCCGGTTTCGGCGTTTCTTTCGGCGGCGCCGGTTCCGGCGCGTGCTGGGGGGGGATAAGGGAAACGAATACTTCCTTGGGCAAGGTATCGGCGGCTTTCTTGATCAGGCCGCTTTCCAGTGCATAAAAAAAAGCAATATGAAGCAAAATGATCGCGCCGAGCGGGCCGATACGTTTAACTTGTTTCCAGATACCGAGCGGCGTGGCAGACCTCTGGGCGGACACTATTGCATTCATTGATAATTGGTGATTGGTAATTCTTAGACCGGTACGTTGTTTCGAGAAAACGATATCGTATGTATCGTGTGGCGAGGAGGGCTGTTGCCTTGGCTCAGGCATTCCTTGAGAACATGCTTCGCGCAAGAATAACATTTTCCACAATTGTTTGCGACGCCGAGATCGCGCCGAAGTTCCGCCATGGAAGTCGCGCCATCGCGGACTGCCTGATGGATTCTACCTTCGGAGACATTATTGCAGACGCAAACGATCATGATGGTCCTGTAATTACTAAGTTAACCTAACCGTTTGCCTGACATGATTCGGGCAAACAGCGTAAATTTTATGGGTTGCGGCATGGTTCGTTCAACCACTGCCGCCCATTGCGCCGACAATTGCCGGCAGGTTGTTCGCAGCACCGGCGCCAGGTTGGGTAAATCTGCCAGCGCCTTCAAATGGCGTTCAATGACAGACGCCAACTTCACGCAACTGTGCCGCTCTTGCAAATTGGCTGTGTAATTCGTTGTGTAATGCGACATCAGGTGCAACACAGCGGCAACTAATAATTCCGGTTTTGCGGCAGCATCATGCGGTTCGGTAAATGCCGGATTCATTCTGTCGATTGCCATCAAACGCTCCTGTTGAGTTCAAGGCTGGCTCAGGGTCACTTACCGAAACGCTTGGCTGGCTCTTGATTGCTTGATTTCTGAATATCGCCGGGTTAGCGGCTTCCTATGCCGTCAAAATCATCTTGTCCAATTGCGTTAGCCGCAACGTGTAAATTCTGCCGCGATGGTCGATTTTCAGTTCACGCATTTTCTGAAATAAATCCTGGCTTTTGATGCAGATAATCGGTTCGCTGGCTGCATCTCTGGCGGCTGGCTTTACGTGGTCTGGTGTACGGGTGGTGAACGCCATGAGTACTCTCCTTTGTGTAAATACGAACAATTCTTATTTAGATTATTATTGATTTGCCTGGTGATTGCAAGTCTTTTTGTCAAATGCAAGAAAGTAGTATTACTCAAAGGAAATTCACGCAAAAACGCCTCAGGAGGCCGTTTCGATGATCCCGCCACCCAGGCAAATGTCGCCGTCGTACAGCACGGCAGACTGCCCCGGCGTGACCGCCCATTGGGGCGTATCGAAGCGCAAGGCAAAGTCTGCCTCGGCGGTGCGGAAGCGGCAGGGCATATCCGCCTGGCGGTAACGCGTTTTGGCGCTCAGTAGTTCAATCTCGGGCGCAATGCCGGCGACCCAACTGACTTGCGCCGCATGCAATTCGGGCGTCAGTAACCACGGATGCTCATGGCCTTGCACGATATACAGCGTGTTGGTGGCAATATCTTTGCGGGCGACATACCAGGGGGCGCTATTGCCGTCGCTATTCTGATGCGCTTTGACGCCGCCCAGGCCGATCCCCTTGCGTTGGCCCAGCGTGTAAAAACTGAGCCCGATGTGTTGGCCGACGACGTCGCCTTCCGGTGTCTTCATCGGGCCGGGCTGATGCGATAGATAACGGTTCAGGAAATCGCGGAACGGCCGTTCGCCGATAAAACAGATACCTGTGGAATCTTTCTTTGCCGCGTTCGGCAATTTCAGGCTCTGTGCAATTTTCCGCACTTCTGTTTTTTGAATTTCGCCTAAAGGAAACAGCGTTTTGGACAACTGCGTTTGATTCAGACGATGTAAAAAATAACTTTGGTCTTTACTGGCATCGAGCGCTTTCAGTAATTCGAACTGGCCGCTGCCGTTCTGACGCACCCGGGCGTAATGTCCGGTCGCGATGAGATCGGCGCCGAGCGCTACTGCATGATCCAGAAAGGCTTTGAATTTAATTTCTGCGTTGCACAGCACATCGGGATTCGGCGTGCGGCCGGCTTGATATTCGCGCAGGAATTCTGCGAAGACGCGATCCTTGTATTCGGCCGCAAAGTTGACCGCTTCAATGTCCACGCCGACCACATCGGCCACGCTGACCGCATCGATCCAATCCTGCCGGGTTGAGCAGTATTCGGAGTCGTCATCGTCTTCCCAGTTTTTCATGAACAGGCCGATGACTTCGTAGCCCTGTTCTTTCAGCAGCCACGCCGAGACGGACGAGTCGACTCCGCCGGACATGCCGATAACGACGCGCTTTTTAGTGTGCATTTTGGTCTGTATTTGCGTCATTCTGGTTCCGGTCTTTTCGTTCGGTAAAATTAGTCCTGCGCGCCCGGCGATGGTGTCGATTGGGCCGCACAGCTTGCATGCGTCAGTCATGATTTCCTATTGCAGAACCGAGCATTTTACAGCGCTAGCGCAATTTCTTCAGTGATGTCAATGACGCAGGTTTTTCTTTTATGCATAGCTGACAATATTTGTATCCCATTGAAAGTATTGAAAAATTCCGTGTAATATCCCAGCACAAAGTTGTAACTCAATTTATAGGAGTCAAGATGAGGTTAGGTATTCCGGTCGAAAGTCGCGCAGGCGAGACGCGTGTCGCAGCCACGCCAGAGACCATCAAAAAGCTGATTGCCGCCAAGCATCAGATTCTGGTGCAAGCCGGAGCGGGTATCTTGTCGAGCATCACCGACGATGCATATCGTGCCGCCGGCGCGGAAATTGCCGGGGCGTCTGAAGTATTTGCCTGCGACGCCGTGCTGAAAGTACGTGCGCCGAGTCCATCGGAGTTGGCGCAATTGAAGCCCGGCACGGTGGTCGTCGGCATGCTCAATCCGTTCGATGCGGACAACAATGCCGCCATGGCCGGCGCGGGTATTACCGCTTTTGCATTGGAAGCGGCGCCGCGCACAACGCGTGCGCAGTCGATGGATGTGTTGTCGTCGCAAGCCAACATCGCCGGTTACAAAGCGGTGTTGCTGTCTGCCAATACTTATCAACGCTTTATGCCGATGCTGATGACGGCAGCCGGCACCGTGAAAGCGGCGCGCATGCTGGTCATGGGCGCCGGTGTGGCCGGCCTGCAAGCCATCGCGACCGCGAAGCGATTGGGCGCAGTGGTCGAGGCATCCGATGTGCGTCCTGCGGTCAAGGAACAGATTGAATCGCTGGGCGCCAAATTCCTCGATGTGCCGTTTATCACCGATGAAGAAAAAGAGATCGCGCAAGGCGTAGGCGGCTATGCCCGTGCGATGCCGGCCGACTGGATGCGGCGTCAGGCCGAACTGGTGCATGAGCGCGCCAAACAAGCCGACATCATCATCACCACCGCGCTGATTCCGGGCCGCAAGGCGCCTGTCCTGATCAGCGAAGAAACCGTCAAGGCGATGAAGCCCGGTTCGGTGATTCTCGATATGGCGGTCGATCAGGGCGGCAACTGTCCGTTGTCCGAAGCCGGCAAAACGGTGATCAAACACGGTGTGCATATCATCGGCGAAGGTAATCTGGCGGCGCTGCTGGCGGCCGATGCGTCGGCGTTGTATGCGCGCAATGTGCTGGATTTCCTGAAGTTGATTGCCGATGCCGAAGGTGCGCTGGTCGTCAATCGCGAAGATGATATCGTCGCGGCGACGCTGATGTGCATCGGCGGTGAAGTCATCAGGAAATAAAGGCAAGCTAAGATAGTGCCGCGGGTCTGTAACTTGCAGGAAACTTCAACCAGACCCCGCCAAACTTGAGCCAAGTCAATAACTAGGAAATGTATGCAACGTATTATGTTACGCGCGAAGATTCATCGTGCGGCCGTGACTGAATGTGTATTGGATTACGAAGGGTCTTGCGGTATCGATGAGAACTTGCTGGACGCGGCCGATATTCGCGAATTTGAAAAAATCGAAATCTATAACGTCAATAATGGCGAGCGTTTTTCAACGTATGCCATTCGCGGCAAACGCGGCAGCGGCGAGATTTCGCTCAACGGCGCAGCAGCGCGCAGAGCGCATCTGGGCGATTTGCTGATTATCTGCACGTTTGCGCCGATGAGTGAGCCGGAAATTGCCGCTTACCGTCCAAAAATTGTATTTGTGGATCAGCAGAATCAAATCACCGGTCTTAAAGCAGAATAACGAGGAGTACGCTATGGAAGTCAGTCATACCATCATCAATCTGATCATCTTTGTGCTGGCGATTTACGTCGGTTACCACGTGGTCTGGACCGTTACGCCGGCCTTGCATACGCCGCTGATGGCAGTGACCAATGCGATTTCAGCCATCATTATCATCGGCGCCATGCTGGCCGCCGGGCTGACCGAAGGACCGGTGGGCCGCGTTGCCGGCACGCTGGCCGTAGCGTTGGCGGCGGTCAATGTGTTCGGTGGATTTTTGGTGACGCAGCGCATGCTGGAAATGTTCAAGAAAAAAGAGCCGAAGGCCAAAGTCGCTAATTCAGAGAGCGGAGCGCAAGCATGAATATGGTCAGCATGAATCTGGTAACGCTGCTGTACCTGATCGCATCGGTCTGTTTCATTCAGGCATTAAAGGGTTTGTCGCATCCGTCCTCGGCCCGGCGCGGCAATGCCTTCGGCATGATCGGCATGGCCGTTGCGTTCGTGACGACCTTTGTGCTGATTCTCAAGCTCAAAGAAGAGATGACCGGCAGCGGCATCGGTTTTTATCTGGTCGCCGGCGGTGTGATCTTCGGCGGTGTGATCGGCGCGTTTCTGGCCAAACGGGTTGAAATGACCAAGATGCCGGAACTGGTCGCGGCGATGCACTCGCTGATCGGCTTGGCGGCAGTCTGTATTGCGGTCGCTGCCGTCTCCGAACCATGGGCCTTCAATATCGCCGCGCATGGCGAAGCACTGCCGGTCGGTAACCGCATTGAATTGTTCATCGGTACTTTCGTCGGCGCGATTACCTTCTCGGGTTCCGTGATTGCCTTCGGCAAGCTGTCGGGCAAATATAAATTCCGCCTGTTCCAGGGCGCACCGGTCAGCTTCCAGGGGCAGCATTTCTTCAATCTGCTGCTGGCGGTCGCCATGATCGGCTTCGGCATCATGTTCGTGCTGACGCAAGCCTGGTTGCCGTTTGTACTGATGGCGGCCATTGCGTTTGTGCTGGGTGTGTTGATCATCATCCCGATCGGCGGCGCCGACATGCCGGTGGTGGTGTCGATGTTGAATAGTTACTCGGGCTGGGCTGCTGCCGGTATCGGCTTCTCGCTGAACAATTCGATGCTTATTATTGCCGGTTCGCTGGTCGGATCAAGCGGCGCGATTCTGTCTTACATCATGTGCCGCGCGATGAATCGTTCATTCTTCAATGTGCTGCTGGGCGGTTTCGGCGGCGATGCCGGCGCAGCCGCTGCCGGTGGTGCGCAAGCGCAGCGTCCGGTCAAATCCGGTTCCGCCGACGATGCTGCGTTCCTGATGGGGAACGCTGAAACGGTGATCATCGTGCCGGGCTACGGCTTGGCGGTGGCGCGTGCGCAGCATGCCTTGAAAGAATTGACCGAAAAGCTGTCGCACAAAGGCGTCATCGTCAAATATGCGATCCATCCGGTGGCGGGGCGTATGCCGGGGCACATGAACGTCTTGCTGGCGGAGGCGGAAGTGCCGTATGACCAAGTGTTTGAAATGGAAG
>DATMOE010000468.1:0-4447 GCA_035568435.1 Herbaspirillum sp.
TGGCAGCCACTGCAAAACGGCGTTGGCCAGAATCACATCGAACGGGCCAGGGTCGTTCCATTCACTGATATCGGCCAGCTCGAAGCTAACCTCGGGCAAGCGCTTTTTGGCTGCCGCGATCATGTCCGATGAGGTGTCCAGCCCATGCACCAAGGCCTCTGGATAGCGCGCCGCAAGCTGCGCCGTCGAATTGCCCGGTCCGCAGCCGATATCGACCACCGAGCGTGCTTTCGCCGTCGGCACCGCCGCCAGCAGATCGCGCACCGGCCGGGTGCGCTCATCCTCGAATGCTACGTATTGTTTGGCAGACCAGCTCATGATGCACCTCGTTGTCGTTGTGTTGATCGGCGTACCGAATAGCGCAGAAGTGTAGCGCCATTCGGAAAAATCAGTCGCGCAGCAGTGAATGAATTAACCTGTCTGCCTGCTACATCCATTAAGCCAACTGAGATCGAGTAAAAATTATGCGATTTATTTTCAATAGAAGACATTTTCTGATGGCTGGTACTGGATTGTTGCTAAGCGTGGCGCTCGGTTCAGTCGATCCGGTCCGCGCGCAAGAGCCGCCGGCAGTTCAGATCGAGACCCTGATGCGCACCGGTACATCGTGGGATGGCGTGCCTTATACAGCCTATCCCGGCGGTGCGCCTGAAATCACGGTTCTGCAAATTACCGTTGCGCCGCACTCTGCTTTAGCTTGGCACACACATCCCATGCCGAACGCGGCCTACGTACTATCGGGCGAAATCACGGTCGAAAAAAAATCCACCGGCGAGAAAAAGTTGATTAAAAAAGGGCAGGTACTGCCGGAAATGGTCAATGCACTGCATCGCGGCGTAACCGGAGACGCGCCCGTGGTGCTGATCGTATTTTATGCCGGGACAAAAGGAATGCCTTTGTCTCAACACTAGGATAGTATTGCCCTTCGGTTAAACGCCGATTCAGATCAAACAACAGTGTTCTAATTCACGCCCATGATCAAACAAAAAGACGTCGTTAAACGCACGCAAAAATCCAGAACCAATTCAGATCAAGGCATCGTTGCCTTCTCCTTAAAATCGACATTACGTATCGTTATGGCGGCAGGCGCGGCACTCATGAGTTCCATGGCCATGGCTGACGATGCTATTAATATAAAGACTGATAGCGATAACGCGCCGGAACAAGCCGCCGACTATTGGACGCCGACCCTGCTCGGCGACATAGGGGGCCTGCGCCCGGCACTGGCTCGACACGGCATGACTTTGAACATCACCGAAATCAGCGAGTATTTGCGCAACGTCCAGGGGGGCCTTAAAACCGGGCAGGTCTATCACGGGCTGTCCAATGTGACTTTAGGGCTGGATACCGAGCAGGCGGGCTACTGGAATGGCGGCAATTTCAACCTCAGTATCCTGGATGTACACGGAAGCCAGCTTTCCCCCAGCTACTTGGGAAGCTTGCAAACCGCTAGCAGCATTGAAGCGCGGAGCGGTCCGAGATTATGGGAAGCGTGGTATCAACAAAAGTTCAATGACAATCTGGATGTCAAAGTCGGTCAGCAAAGCCTCGACCAGGAGTTTATGGTCAACCAGTATGCCAATACTTTCATCGGCACCATGTTCGGCTGGGCAGAACTGCCTTCCACTGATTTGCCGGCGGGAGGATCCGCTTATCCCTTGTCCGGTATCGCCGCGCGCCTACGCCTGCATTTGAGCGAGTCTCTGACATTGCTCGCCGGCGTATTTGCGGGCGATCCGGCCAATACCACGACGCAGGATCCTCAAATAGCGAACAATAGAGGCACTACTTTCAGTTTGCACGGCGGTACATTTTCTATCGCGGAACTGCAATTCGGCGTTAATCAAATTGCGCAGGAAGTACCGGACGCAAATGTAAAAAGCGGCTTACCCGGCACCTACAAGATCGGCGCCTGGTATCAGAACAAAAAATTCGCCGATACGCGTGTTGACACTGGCGGCTTATCGCTAGCCAGCCCCGGCAGCAGCGGTAACGCACTGCAACACGCCGGCGATTACAGCGTATATGTATTGGCCGATCAAACCGTGTGGCGCGAGGCGGCAGGGCCGCGGGCACTGAATCTCTTCGGGCGCGCGATGGTCGGACCCGGCGACCGCAACCTGGTCAGTTTTAGCACCGATCTTGGCGCGACCATGAATGCACCCTTCAAGGGGCGCGATAACGATGTGCTTGGGCTGGGCATAGGCTACATTAAAGTCGGCAGCGGCATTCAGGGGTTCGACAGGGATAGCAATATGTTCAATGCGGCCAATCAACCGGTACGCAATGATGAAACCTTCGTGGAAGGCACTTATCAGTTTCAGGCCACGTCTTGGTTGATGCTGCAGGGCGTTGTCCAGTACACCCGCAATCCGGGCGGCGGCGCCGTGAATCCAAACGATGCTTCCAAAACCAGCAGAATACCGAATTCGATTGTCATTGGCCTTCGTTCGGTTTTAAGCTTTTAATGGCGAACCAGCCGCCGATATCGCACTCTAATAGGCTGTTTAGACGAAATCGCCAATAAATTTCGATTTGTAGCGGGGTTCTTCACCATTGAACTGGGAAGCACGCCATGTGGATCGTAAAAATCGCGTTAAGCCGGCCCTATACGTTTATTGTGCTGGCACTGCTGTTGATGATCATCGGGCCATTGATGATCCTGCGCACGCCTACGGATATCTTTCCGAACATCAATATCCCGGTATTGAGCATCGTCTGGACCTATAACGGTCTGACCTCGGAAGACATGGCGCATAGAATCGTCGCCCCTTACGAACGCGCGCTCACCTCGGATGTCGACAACATCGAACACATCGAGTCGCAATCGCTGAACGGCGTGGCGGTCATCAAGGTCTTCTTTCACCCGGGTGCGGATATTACACGCGCCCAGACGCAAGCCTCCACCAGCGCCCAAAGCATGCTCAAGGTATTGCCGCCAGGCACCTTGCCGCCAACAGTACTGACCTATCAGGCCTCCACCGTTCCCATCATGGAGCTTGCGTTATCGAGTGCGACGCTGCCCGAGCAGACGCTCTACGACCTGGGAAACAACTTCATCCGAACCCAGTTGGCCACAGTACAGGGCGCCGCGGTGCCGATTCCGTATGGCGGCAAGGTGCGAGAGATCGTGGTCGATATCAATATGCAGGCACTGCAAGCGACCGGCCTGACGCCGTCGGACGTGGTGGACGCTGTCAACGCGCAGAACCTGATCTTGCCGGGCGGCACGGCGAAGATCGGTACGTTCGAATACAACGTCAACATGAACGGCGCCGCGAACTCGATTGCGGAATTGAACAATCTCCCGATCAAGGCCAACAAGCTCGGCACGGTGATCTACATTCACGACGTGGCGAACGTGCGTGATGGCTTCATTCCGCAAACCAACATCGTGCGCCACGATGGCAAGCGTGCGGCGCTGCTCGAAATCGAAAAGAGCGGCGACGTCTCGACGCTCGACATCATCAGCAACGTCCAGCACATGTTGCCGCTGATTGCCGCGCAAATGCCAAAGGCGCTCAACATTCAGACGGTCACAGACGAGTCTATCTTCGTCAAATCCGCAGTGCAGGGGGTGATCCGCGAAGGCCTGATCGCCGCGGGGCTGACCGGCGTCATGATCTTGCTGTTCCTCGGCAGTTGGCGCGCTACCTTGATCATCGCGGTCTCGATTCCATTGGCGATGATTTCCTCGCTGATCATGCTGTCCCTCCTGGGGCAGACGATCAATATCATGACGCTGGGCGGTCTGGCGCTGGCCGTAGGGATTCTGGTTGACGATGCCACTGTCGCCATCGAGAACATGACGCATCATCTGGAACAGGGCCAGCCATTGCTGCAGGCGATCCTTGAAGGCGCCGGTGAAATTGCGATACCGACGTTGGTTTCGACCTTGTCGATCTGTATCGTGTTCGTCCCGATGCTGGTGCTGCCGGGGGTGGCCCGTTTTCTGTTCACGCCGCTGGCCGAAGCGGTGGTGTTTGCGATGCTCGCATCCTATCTGCTGTCCCGAACGCTGGTGCCCACGCTGGCGATGTATCTGTTCCACGGCGTGCGCCCCAGCGCTGAAGAAGGGATTCAATATGAACGAAAGTTCAGCGGCTTTGCTAAATTCCAGAAGGGCTTCGAAGTCAAGTTCGAGGCCTTGCGCAATCGTTATCAGGGCCTGCTTGAGCGCTCGTTGAGCCGGCCCGGCGCGTTCGTGGCGATCTTCCTGCTGGTCTGCCTCAGTTCGCTCGTGTTCGTGCCCTTTCTGGGGCAGGACTTCTTCCCGCAAATCGACTCCGGCCAGATCAGGTTGCACATGCGCGCCAAGACCGGCACCCGCATCGAACAGACGGCGCAGCTCGCCGACACGATTGAAAACAGCATCCGCGCGACCATTCCGGCCAGCGAACTGACCACCATCGTCGACAACATCGGCTTGCCCACCAGCGGCATTAAC